>CALFYU010000023.1 GCA_937952455.1 uncultured Planctomycetaceae bacterium | reverse complement strand
GCGAAGTTCTTTGAGCACGTGCTGGGAAAACACCTGAAATACAGCTGCTGCTATTGGCCGCCCGGGACCATGTCGCTCGATGAAGCGGAGCAACGCGCGCTCAAGGCGACCGCCGAGCGTGCAGGAATCGCAGACGGCATGAGCGTTTTGGACTTGGGCTGCGGCTGGGGTTCGTTCTCGCTGTGGATTGCACAGACGTACCGTCACTGCCGAGTCACGGCCGTTTCAAACTCGTCCGACCAGCGACGTTTTGTTGTCGATCGCGCGCGGGCGCTCGGCTTGAAGAATGTCGACGTGTTGACGGCGGACATGAACGAGTTCACCTGTGACTCGCAATTTGACCGGATCGTGTCCGTCGAAATGTTCGAGCATATGCGAAATCACGAGGAATTATTGCGGCGGATCTCGACATGGTTAAAGCCTAATGGCAGATTGTTTGTCCACATCTTTTGTCATCGACATCTCACGTATGCATTCGAAACCAGCGGCCGCCTGAATTGGATGGGGAGACATTTCTTTACCGGCGGTATGATGCCGAGCGAAGCGTTATTACTCCGCCACCAAGACGACTTATCCCTGATCAAGCAGTGGCGCTGGAACGGTCGCCATTACAAGAAAACGTGTGACGCGTGGCTGGCACGTTTCGATGCGCACCGCGACGAATTGACGCCGCTGTTGAAGGCCACGTACGGATCAGCGGGTGCGGCGAAATGGTTGCAACGGTGGCGGCTATTTTTTATGGCGTGCGGCGAACTCTTCGCGTACCGGGCTGGCAACGAGTGGTGGGTTTCCCATTATCTCTTTGAAAAACGCGCCAGTCGGGTTTGAAGCCTCATTTGCGGGATGCCGCAAGATTTCAACGAGGAAATAGACTGGCTACAACGCGAATGGGAGCGAGAAGGTTGTCGCGGAGCGACACCCGACGATCGTTGCGTCGGATGAGCAGTAGTGAAACGTCATCGCCAAGACTACTTCCTTGTTTCGCAGCGAGTAAGCGTTGTGTAAATGTGTCGAAGAATATGGTCGGATCCGTCACGTCAAGACTGCTGACGACATCCAAGAGTCCTCTGACTCCTAGCATTGTTCCATCGGCTTGCTCAATCTCGATGAGTCCGTCGGTGAAGCCCAATACCAAATCGCCCGGGTGCAGTTCGGTGCGCACGTCTTGATACTTCTCACCGGGTTCGATCCCCAGCGGGAAGTTCCGCGCCTTGCAGGCGTCGGCGTCGGTCGCCGTGAATTGTTGCCAGATCGCAGCATCACTTCGAAAAACCAGCGGGCTGGGATGTCCGGCATTACTCAGCGTGAGCATGCGTGTCGGAGCGAAGTACGTGCCGATCAGCGCCGTGGCAAACGCGCCTTGTTTTGAGGTGGACGCAAATTGTTGATTGATGGAAGCCACCAATGACGATTGATTGATGCGGTTGATATTGCGTTGCATCAAACTCCGAAGTTGATGTGCACGATCCGCGACAGCTTCACCATGACCGCTGACGTCGGCGAGCAAGATGCGGGTGATCCTCCCGGACGCGCAGGAGGAAATGTAGCAGACGTCACCACCAAATTGAGAATTCGCGTGCGGCTGACTATACATCCATACGTCGAGACCCACGGTCTGGACAAGGCGATCGACAGGGCGATTTCCGCCCCACACTTCCATGCACTGCATTCGTTCAGGTGTGTGTACCGGCATGCCGGACGTCCTCAGGAGTTTCTGCGAGTGAATGTTTCAGGCCGCGTTTCTGCCCATTGTCAGTCATTTCAGCCGAGCGCACGATCCCGCGGAGCAATCCCGCAAAGACCAACCAGTGCAGCGGATAAATTCCATACCAATAGAGCAAGCCCGACAGGCCTACGGGATCGAATATGGCCGTTTGACGAATGACCGTCGTATCGGCCCTTCGGGTCACTTCAAATTCCAGCCAGGCACGACCGGGAAGCTTCATTTCCGCATCGAGCAGTAATCGGCGATTCGGTTCGTAGGCACGCACCCTCCAAAAATCCAGAGTGTCGCCCACGGCGATCTCGTCGGACGAACGACGTCCTCGACGCATTCCAACGCCGCCGACTAACAAATCCAAGAAGCCGCGCAGTCTCCACAGCCCGTTCGCGAAGTACCAGCCGGTCTCGCCTCCGATCCGGCGAATCGGCCGGAACGCACGATCGACTGAGACATGGGTTTCGGCGGTTCGCGAATCGACCAGCCGATTTCCAAACTGCACTCCGCCCCACCGCTTCGTCGTCCCCGCCGAGGACATGGCATCGGACCACTTCGTTCCCGCAAACTCCCTATCTTCGTTCGCCAATGCGCGGGTGATCGCTTGCTGGAAGTTGCGCGGGCGAATCTGCGGAAACACGCTCATAGCGTCGGCGTTTTTGACGATCGTTGGATTGCGAAGACTCTCGACCAGCTTTTTGCCGATACGCGCAAAAACGGGGGTTACCAAGCCCAGCCAGAGACTCGAAAGGCGTGGACTCAAAAACGGCACTGGGATTGTCCAGCGTTTCAGGCCGCGCTGCTTCGCGTATTCGAGCATCACCCCGCCGTAGGAGACTTGATCCGGGCCTCCAATTTCAAAGACGCGGTTTTCGGTCTCGGCGATTTCGATCGCGGCGATCAAATAGTCGAGCACGTCTTCGATGGCGATCGGTTGCGCCGGAGTCGAAACCCAGCGGGGCCAGATCATGACGGGCAGCTTCTGCACGAGACTTCGAATCAATTCAAACGACAGACTCCCGGAACCAATGATGATCGAGGCGCGAAATTCCAACACTTGAACTCCCGACTCGCGCAAGATATCACCCACTTCCTGACGGCTACGCAAATGCGGCGACAATCCGTCTTGAGATTCGCCCAGTCCGCCAAGGTAGATGATCCGTCTCACGCCCGCCTGCCGCGCAGCCGCGGCGAAGTTTTCGGCCGCCTGACGATCGCTCTGCTCGAAGTCGCTCCCCGAGCCCATCGAATGCACCAGATAAAATGCCGTATCGATACCGTCAAACGCCGCCCGTAGCGATTCTGCATCCAACAGGTCGCCGCGCACGACATCTGTGCGAGGACCGACGCGGGGTTTCAAATGCGTGGGGTCTCGGGCGACGCACCGCAGGAACTCATTCCTGGTTTCCAGCAGCGGAATTAAACGCCCGCCGACGTAACCGGTCCCGCCAGTGAGTAGAATGGCCTGCGATGATCGCATATCGTCACCTCTTGGGATCGCGTCCCCGGCATCGCCGCTCCCGATTCACGGTCATCCTAGCCACCGGCGTTCGTCGTTCGTCCGTCCAGCGGAGACGCGTATCTCGAGCATGACATCCCGCGCCTGCTCCGCTTGGGAGGAAGGGGAAAAAACGCGGAGGTACGGCGGATGTAATCGCCATAGCCTGTCTTTCTGGTTTTCAACGAACTCTCAAGTAGCGTCACTCCGGAAACGCGCATCAGTAAGACTGACATCACAATCGGCCCAATGACCGACCACCACGCCGACCCATTGCCGAAGGCCACGCAATAAAGGCCCCACCAAACCAGGAAATCGCCAAAGTAGTTCGGATGACGAGTGTACCGCCACAATCCTCCGTCGAATACTTGGCCGGCGTTTTTCGGATTGGATTTGAATCTTGCGAGCTGCCAGTCACCCACGGATTCGAAAAAAACGCCCACGCCCCACAGAGCAATGCCTGCAGCCGTCAGACCGTTGAGATTGCCTTGAGTGGCCGATAATTGTCCCGTCTGCAGGGGAAGCGACACCACCCACATCAGCACTCCCTGAAGACCGAAGACCGTGACAAGGCTGACTAGGGGAAATCGCTTCCCATGCCGTTCCCGCATTTTGCGATATCGCCAATCCTCCGGCTGGCCGAAATTTCTGTAGGCCAGGTATCCCGTCAGCCGCAGCCCCCAGAGACTGGTGAGCGATACAATGATCGCCTTTTGGGGTGTCGGTGCCCCAGTCCACAAAAAGCTCGCCCAAGCGATCAGCACAAAACCAGTGCCCCACACGACATCGACGATGCTTGCTTTACGCAAGACGACGCTGCCCCCCCAAACGCCCAGCATCATCCCGATGACGATACCGAAGTTCAGAAGCAGTAAATCGACAAGGGCCATTGCTGTTCGCCGAATGTTGGAAAACTAGAAGCGGTCGCTTAAAGATTTTTAGGCGCCTTAGGCGCAGAGGCAATAGCCGCGCAAACGCGAGACGCTCCGAGGCCCGTGTTGCGCTTACGCATTCCGCACGTTTCAGCTCACGTTATCACAATTTTGGGACCCGGCAATTGGCATGTTTGACAGGCGAATCTGTGGGCGCCATAATTATCTTAATATTTTAAGATTGTCATAATGACTGGCCGCGCCGCGATTCCGATTGTCGCCACCTTAGGAGTTCCCCTCTATGCTCGCCGTTCGTCGTCGTTCCGCATTCACCTTGATCGAATTGCTGGTGGTTATCGCGATCATCGCCATTTTGATTGCGCTGTTATTACCGGCGGTCCAACAGGCCCGCGAGGCGGCGCGTCGTACGCAGTGTAAGAACAATCTCAAGCAAATCGGCCTGGCGATTCACAACTATGAAAGCACGCACCGCGTCTTCCCTCCCAGCAGTACCAGCGGATTCGGCCGCGGCGTCTGGCTGTATCCGGGGTCGGGGCCAAGCGATCCTGATGTCCATTTACATAGCTTTGCCAGCCTGATCTTGCCCTATCTCGATGCTGCAAACCTATATGACCAAATCGACTACCATGTGTCAGCACTGGATCCGGTGAATCAAGACTCCGCATCGCAGATTTTGCCGTTTTACCGCTGTCCCAGTTATGACGGACTGAGCTACAGCGATGACCCATTCTACGTAACAACTGTTGGATACGACCGGTTTGCCATTCGCAATTATGTGGCGCTGGGTGCGCGGACGGTCGTAGGGCTGTCCGGGGCGATTCCCGCCGAAGGGGTCATGTATCCCGGATCCCGCTCCACGTTTAAGAACATTACCGACGGCGCGACCAACACGCTGATGATCGCCGAGACACGAGAAGAGAAGGCGGCCGTCTGGATTGACGGAACGAGTGCGGCCGTCGCAGCACGATGGATGCAGCCGCTGCCTCCGACCTTTGCGGGAGATTCGGTGTCCATCAACTACGAGCCTTATTTCCAGGGCGGGGTCTTTCCCGATTCGATCGGCCAAAACTGGGGGCCGTCCAGCCTGCACACCGGAGGAGCATACCATCTCCTCTGTGACGGATCGGTTCACTTTTTGTCCGATAGCCTGGATGTCAATCTCTATGACGCTCTCGTCTCCCGTAACGATGGAGAAGTGGTCGGGGAGTTCTAAGAGCCAAGGCATATTACCCCGACATATTGACCGGAGCCGAACGCCAAACGCATAGATTTGGCGACCAAAATCACGGCTCAACAATGAGTTATGGCACGGCTGTTGGCGGCGACCGTCCCTTATTCCGTTTGACCACACCAAACGACGGCCTTAGCCGAGCGTTACCTACCGGAGACCATCGATTGCGGCGACTCTTCCGGATGTGTCGGTTGTGCCGAGGCTGCCGCAATGAGTCGCATCGCAACGGCTGTACCGATTAGAACGAGGTGAACCGGCGGGAAAACAGCTGCCGATGTTAGGGACGTGGCGCGTCGCGCCCAACTCGTTCAACGTACTTTTGGGATGGGGTCCCGTGGCCGGCCGCTGTCGAAAGGTGTTTCAATGGGTCTTGCTGCTGGCAAGCTTCTGCCAGTCGGTACTTCCATGCGAATGCGCACAGTGTGCCGAGTGCGCGCCGCACTGCAAAGAGGAATCCTCCGCCGTTGCGCCGAATGAGGAGCACCATTGCTGCCGCTCACAGCGGAACGTAAAGCGCCCTGAGGTCAACTCTTGCGAAGCGGTTCCGCCGAGAGGTTGCGAGCAAAGGTCTTCAGGTGACATACCGCACGATGT
Source organism: uncultured Planctomycetaceae bacterium (assembly GCA_937952455.1). Lineage (GTDB taxonomy): Bacteria > Planctomycetota > Planctomycetia > Planctomycetales > Planctomycetaceae > Symmachiella. The sequence goes on along the minus strand of CALFYU010000023.1, from coordinate 9,518 downwards.
ACCGTGTCAAAAACTCCGGGCTTTAGATGTCGTGCCCGAGCTGCATGTGCAAGAATCCTGGAACGTGGTTTCCGACGCATCGTTAGCGGCGTTCCGTGCTCAACCGATTTCGGAAAGACCGCGTGACGATTTCAATTTTCTCGCAGACTGCTCGATCCGCGAGCCATCGAGTCGATGGACGCAAGGCGTCAGGCTCCAGGTATAGACTGAAACTGAGGTGATTGCAGTATTCCTCGTAATTCAGTCAATTCTTAGTGATGGAGTCTCCCTATGTGGCACCGCCTTCAATCCCTCGCTATTGTATTCTCAATCGTGGTTGTTACGTCATCGGGGTGCTCGGGGACCCGTCGCACGGCCGGCGATCCGATTGGCGTAACGGCATGTCAACCGGTGATAGCCCAAAATCGACAGCCGTCCAATTCGGAAAGTCCCGACAACGGCTTCAGCACAGTAAAACTGGCCGTCGACGACTTCTCCGAAGATGCCGGAGCCATCACATTGACGGCAGCCGACAACGCTGACGACCCGGAATCGCCACCCGACGAGCCATCTTCGCCCCCGATTCCGGATCTGTATGCGGATTTCGGCAGCGGAGCCGCGGCATGGACGCTGGAAAGCCTGGAGGCGACAGCTCTGCAAAACAATCCGGCCATCGCCCAGGCGTCGGCCTCGGCTTATAAGGCGATGGGGTTCCGCGAACAGGTCGGTTTACTCCCCAACCCAACGGTCGGCTACAACGGCACCCAACTGGCGGACCAGGGGACAGATCAACATGTCGCGTTCGTCGAGCAGGACATCGTCACGGCCCGAAAGCTGAATCGGAATCGAACGGTTCTGTCGCAGGAAGTGCAATCACAATTGTGGCAGGTCGAAACCCAGCGCTTCCGTGTCCAAACCGATGTCCGTCAGCGATTTTACACAGCGTTGGCTGCACAGCGGCGGTTAGAACTCGCGACCGCGTTTCGGGAAATCGCAAAAAAGGGAGTCGACATCGCGCAGGATCGCGTCGATGCGGGAGAGGGGGCTGTGCCGGACGTCCTGCAGGCGGAAATACTACTGAACCAAGTTGAAATCCAAATGCGTCAAGCTGATGCCGAATTTCGGGGCGCCTGGAATCAGTTGCTGGCGGTTGTCGGTCTTCCGGTGGGCAATCCCGGACGGCTGGATGGGATTTTGCCGGACCGCGTGGCGATTAACGATACGGAGTCGGTCACACGTGAGGCGTTGACCGCTAGTCCCGAGCTTCAGGCCGCGCGAGCGCGAGTGGCGCGAGCGCGGGCAAACGTCAATCGCCAGGAGGTCCAACCGATTCCCAATTTTGCCTTCCTCTTGGCAGCCGGCGTCGACAACGGGACCAACTCGGGGATGATCAACGCCCAGCTGGGACTGCCGCTACCCATATACAACCGAAACCAAGGCAATATCTCCGCAGCGCATGCCGAATTGACGCGGGCTTGCCAGGATCTGAGACGCATTGAGTTGTCCATCGAGTCGCGAATGGCCGGCGCGGTCAAAGAATACGAGTCCGCCGCCGCCGCCGTGAATAAGTACCGAGATTCGATTTTGCCCAAAGCGGAACGGACGCTCAAACTGGGCCAGGAGGCCTACGAGGCAGGGGAATATGGTTTTTTGCAGATTCTGGTTGCGCGGAAGACATATTTCGAGAGCAACCTCGAATTCGTCCTGGCCCAAGCGGATTTGGCAAGGGCTGAAGCGTATCTGAGGGGGCTGGCTCTTTCCGGTGGTCTCGACGATACGCCGGACACGACGATGGATGCCGGTTTGAGAGACCAGGCGCTCAGCGGACAATGACGTCAAATGTAGGACAGCCTGCCATCGAATTGATCGAGAAAGCCTGCAAAAACCACGAGAAAACTCCAGCTTTTCCCGAAGGCACGATAATTGCCCATGTTGCGTCGCAGCCACTTCTCGCACGCCGAAGGTGGGATTGACCCCATCTTGGATATTGCTGATACTTCCAGAGCGAACCCGCTGTTGCGGCGTTACGTATCTTTTTGTCCAGGTCGAAGTTGATGTTTTCCACGATTGCCAACCTGCTCGCACTCATCCCGATGCTGTTGCACAGCGTCCTGGGTTGCTGTTGGCATCACGAACATCATCGCGCGTGCGGACCGCAGGTCGCGTGTCATGCCGCCGATGAGCCAGCGGCAGAAATCCCAAAACACGTTCACGATCATTCTGCGGCATGCCCAAATCATATTGATGCCGGCGGTGACGCAGCGGACGATGACTCAGATCATCCATGCCCTCACCCGCCGTGCAGCGAACAGCGATGCGCCGTTGTCTCCACGATCGCGGGCGCAGGGGCACATCTGATTTTAGAAGGCCTGACCTGTCAGGCGCCCGTTTTTGTCGTGGTAAGCGATCCCCCGCTGGTCACGGTTCCTTCCGTCGGACGATCGGAAGAGCATCGCGGGTGGCTGGTTCCGTTGTCTGCGCAGCGCCGCGCGCTGGCGCAGATTTGGCGCATTTAGGCCCCCGCTTCTCGCGGCCCGCTGCCGCTCACTTCCGATGAGATCTGCCATCAGGCGACGCGTCTCGCGCTGCGCTTGAAATTCCCAGAAGACTTCACGGGGTTCCTACCCCGGTGAACCGACTTCGTTCCCGTATGCGTCGCTGCAGAGCGCGCAGTGGAGCTTCCCATGAATATCAAATTTCCAAGAATCCAAATTCCCGTTGGCTGGTTTTGGGCGTCCGCCCTCGCCGTTGCCGCCGTGATCGGGTTTTTCACATACGACCGCTGGTGGCCCTCTGCGCACGCCTGGGTGCAGTCAACCATTGCCGGCAATAAAAAGGCGCTCGTGCTCGACGATGATGGCCATGGTTCTGGCGACGACCATGCGGGACACGATCACGGCGACCATGCGCACGGGCACGATGAGACGAACTCGCTGGAATTGTCCAAGCAGGCCATGGGCAACATCGGACTGTCGCCGGACTACCTGCGGCCGGTGGAACTCGAAACGTTTCAGCGGGCGATCACCGTGCCGGCGATCGTCGTCGAACGACCGGGCCGAACGCGGATCGAGGTGTCCACACCGATGGCAGGTGTCATCACGCACGTGCACGCCGTCCGCGGCGAGGCCGTCCGGGCCGGGGCATTGTTGTTCGAAATCCGGATTACGGCCGAGGAATTGGTGGCCACTCAGACGGAACTTTTGAAAACCATCGGCGATCTGGAAGTCGAGAACCGCGAAATCGCGCGCCTCAGGGATGTCACCCGATCGGGAGCTGTCCCGCAGAAGACACTCCTGGAACGCCAGTACGCCAAGGACAAACTCGAAGTCCTGCTGGCGGCCCAAAAGGAAGCCCTGCGTTTACAAGGACTTTCCGAACAGCAGATAAGCGAGATCACCGAAAACCGGCGTTTGCTTCGCGATCTCCAGATCGTGGCCCCCGCCCCTGACGATCACAGCCACGAAGAACTGCGGCTTACACGAAATCCCTTTGCAGCGGTTTCGTATTTAGAACCGGATGAGGACCCACATCCTCCAGAGCATCCGGCTGTCCCTGGAGATGCGTCGCCCACCCTCATTCTCCAAGAGGTGCTGGTGCACAAAGGAGAAACGGTAGCTGCCGGAACGACGCTGGCGGTCGTCTCGGACATGTCCGAATTGTTTATCGAAGGGCGAGGTTTTGAACAGGACACCGAGTTGATTTCGACTGCCGCCAACGAAGGCTGGCCGGTGACCGCTTTGTTTGAGCGGGCCGGCCAACGGACCGAAAGAGTGGACGGTCTCGAACTGCTCTATTCGGCCAGCGACGTCGACGTGGAATCGCGCATGCTTCGGTTCTATGTCCGGCTGCCCAATAAGATCATTCGCAGTGTGCCGTCGCCCAACGGCCTGACGTACATCGAGTGGAAGTTCCGCCCCGGTCAGCGCCTGCAGCTGCGCGTGCCGGTGGAGGAGTGGAAAGAGCAAATCGTGCTCCCGGTGGATGCCATCGCCCAGGAGGGCGCGGAGTCTTACGTCTTTCTACAAAACGGAGATCACTTTGACCGTGTGCCGGTGCATGTCCTATATCGCGACCAGTCATTCGTCGTCATCAAGAATGACGGTTTGATATTTCCCGGCGACGTTGTGGCGCGGCGCGGTGCGCATCAGATGCAGATGGCTCTGAAGAACAAGTCCGGCGGTGGAGTCGATCCGCATGCGGGACATAGTCACTAATCCCAGGAGCCGATATGCTCAACGCCATCATTCGCTTTGCTCTACGCCAGCAGCTGCTAGTCATTGCCTTGGCCGTGTTCCTGCTGGGATTCGGGACCTGGGAAGCGCTGCACACCACGATCGACGTCTTTCCCGATCTGAACCGCCCGCGGGTGGTCATCATGACCGAAGCTCCGGGCTTGGCTCCCGAAGAGGTCGAAACGCTGGTGACGTTTCCGATCGAAACGGCGATCAACGGCGCCAACGGAGTCCAGGCCGTGCGGAGCTCTTCAGGGATCGGGATCTCGGTGATCTACGTCGAATTCGACTGGGGTACGGATATCTATACCGACCGACAAATCGTGATGGAACGGCTGCAACTTGTTCAGGATCGAATGCCAGAAGGAATCAAACCGACGCTGGCACCCATTTCGTCGATCATGGGGCAAGTCCTGATGCTGGGCATGTGGAGCGATGACGGCAAGACCGATCCGATCGAACTACGAACCTTAGCGGATTGGGTCGTCCGCCAGCGGCTCTTGACGATTCCCGGCGTCTCCCAGATCTTCGTAATGGGCGGCGGACGAAAGCAGTTTCAGGTCCTGGTCAATCCCGACGCCCTGTTGCAGTACGGTGTCACGCTGCACGACGTCAAACAGGCCGTGATCGATAGCAATCAGAATGAAACGGGAGGGTATCTCGATGAGCAAGGCCCGAATGAATTGCTGGTTCGCGCATTGGGACGGGTCCAGAAGATTGAGGACTTACAGCGGGTCGTCGTCACCATTCGCGACGGCCGCCCGATCGCGCTCGCGCAGGTCGCCCGTGTGATCGAAGGGCCGCAAGTCAAACGCGGCGACAGCAGCGTCTTCGTCCGCGAGGAACCGCCCCCGACGAGCGACCTGGCAGTGGAACCAAGCTCCCGCAGCAGCTTAGACGACGTCTCTGGGGAATTCTCCGGCGGATCGGCCGTTGTGCTCACGATCAACAAGCAACCCGGCGCCGATACGAGACAGATCACTGAGAATATCCTGAAAGCCGTCGAAGAATTGCAGGCGTCCCTGCCCGACGACATCCGCATACGCGCGGTTTATTCGCAAAAAGCATTCATCGACCGCGCCGTCGACAACGTGATCGAGGCGCTGCGTGACGGCGGGGTCCTGGTCGTGATCATTCTGTTTCTGTTTCTGATGAACTTTCGTACGACGTTCATCACGCTAACCGCCATCCCGCTGTCGCTCATGATGACCGCGGTCGTCTTCTCGGTGTTTGGTCTGTCGATCAATACGATGACACTCGGTGGGCTGGCCGTCGCCATCGGCGAATTGGTCGATGACGCGATCGTCGACGTCGAGAATATTTTTCGGCGCCTTAAGGAGAACCGGCACTCCGAACATCCCAAGCACGCCCTGCTGATTGTTTTTCGCGCCAGTACCGAAGTCCGCAACTCGATCGTGTTCGGAACGATGATCGTCTGCTTGGTGTTCGTCCCGCTGTTTGCCTTATCGGGGATGGAGGGGAAACTTTTCACACCGTTGGGAATCGCGTACATCGTCTCCATCGTCTCATCGCTGCTCGTCTCATTGACCGTAACGCCGGTACTCTCCTATTGGCTGCTGGGAAATGCGCGGCTCATGGAGCGGGAACAGGACGGCCCGTTGTTGCGGCTGCTGAAGTGGGGCGGGGACAAGGTGATCCGTTTCAGCCTCATGTTTCCGCGGTTCAATCTGACGGTCACGCTAGCGGCTGTCGCGGTCGCGGCTGTGTTTGTCTTGAATTTGGAGAAGGACTTTCTGCCGCCGTTCAACGAAGGCAGCATTCAGTTAAACGTCGTTCTGCCCCCGGGCACGTCGCTCGCCAGTTCCAATTCCATTAATCAGAAGGTCGAAAGACGACTGTTGGAAGTCAAAGACATCGACTCATTCGTCCGCCGCACCGGCCGGGCAGAACTGGATGAGCATGCCGAAGGGGTCAACATGAGCGAGTACATCATCGAACTCGATCCTGACTCGCCCCGCAGCCGCGAAGAACAACTCAATGAGATTCGGGAGGCGATGGCCGACATCCCCGGCATCGTCACCGCCGTGGAGCAGCCAATTGCGCACCTGATCTCGCATATGATTTCCGGTGTGAAGGCACAGGTCGGAATCAAGATCTATGGCGACGACTTGGATATACTGCGCCGCAAGGCGGAAGAAATGCTCGCGGTGATGCAATCCGTTCCCGGCGTCACAGACGCGCTCGTCGAACCGCAGGTCATCATTCCGCAGTTGCGTATCGAGGTGGACCGCGACAAACTTTTGCTGAACGGACTCTCGGTAGCGGACGTTAATGAATTCGTCGAAACCGCCATGAACGGCCAAGTGGTCTCCGAAGTTCTGATCGGCCAGCGGCAGTTTGACCTGCTGGTGCGTCTTGATGAAGACGCGCGAGAGAATCTTGACGCCTTGCGGCGGTTGACAATCGATCTGCCTGACGGAGGTCAGATTCCGCTGGAATCCGTCGCCAGAGTCTACCGGTCGGGCGGGCCGAATACCGTCAATCGTGAGAACGTTCGCCGCCGTGTCGTGCTGCAGTGCAACGTTTCCGATCGCGGCGTCGTCGATGTGGTGCAGGACATTCAGTCTCGCGTCGCGCCCGTGATCGCTTCGCTGCCCGAGGGATACTTTGTCGAATATAGCGGACAGTTCGAAAGTCAGCAGTCTGCCAGCCGCATCATCGCCGCGCTGTTCGCGGTGTCGCTGATCGGGGTGTTTCTAGTGCTGTTTACGATGTTTCGCTCCGTCAACCTGTCCCTGCAAGTGATGGCCGCCCTTCCCATGGCATTCATTGGATCGGTCGTCGCCCTGGTTGTGACGGGACAGACGTTGACGATTGCCGCCATGGTCGGCTTCATCTCTTTGGCCGGTATCGCGTCGCGTAACGGCATTTTGCTGCTGAACCATTATCTACATCTCGTTCAATACGAAGGGGAAGACTGGACGAAGTCCATGATCATCCGCGCCGGATTGGAACGCTTAGCACCAGTGTTGATGACCGCGCTGACCTCCGGCATCGGATTGATCCCGCTGGTGCTTGCCGCCGACGAGCCGGGCAAGGAAATTCTTTACCCGGTGGCCACAGTCATCCTAGGCGGCCTCATTAGTTCGACATTGCTCGATTTCTTCGTGCATCCCGCCCTCTTTTGGTTATTCGGGCTCAAATCAGCCGCGCGGGTCGTGGGCGATTCCCGCAACGAAATCTCGCTTGACGATCATGACCAGAATACACGCGCGGCCGAAGCCACGCACTAACGCGGTGTTGGACGACGCGGACGGCGCACTTGAAGAAGCGTCGTGGGCCTTATCGGACTGACAGCATCGTTCACGCCATGATCGATTCAGATGACTGAGGCCACGCCTTCGAGGGCTCTCGCGATCGACCTTGATTCCGGTTGACCTTCATGAGCAAGAACCCTAGATTACAAAAAGGGTTCCAGATTTCGTGGAGTTTTCGCGTGACGCGGCGTATTACAGCTATTCTCAGTATTCTCACGGTGTTGAATTGCCCGATCGTGTGCGGCGCAACATCGGCGTGCTGTACGTCACCGCAAGTTGAAACCTGCGACGACTGTTGTTGTCATCACGCTGCAACGTCCGACGCGCAGCCCGAACAACGTGAAGTTCCTGCGAGCGATGATTGCCACGACTGGTGTTTCTGCAAGGCGGCCGTTTCGAGCTGCGCGACCCCGGAGATTCGTCCGACGGCCCCCGCCGCATTGCTGCTCTCGCCGGTCACGTCCGAAAAGATCACACTTCCGACTGGACCCGATTTTTTCGCCGCGGGGCGTCTGACTTCCAGCGGGGAGAATCTGCGCATTGTCCTGCGCTCGCTATTGTGCTGATGCGCGCGTTGAAAACCCTGATTTCAGGGCGTTTCTGATGTTTGCATGTCCTAGCACGTGCAGGGAATCGACGCGTTTCTCAATTCAGCACCTATCTCGCTTATGGTCTTTTTCCGACCGTTGCCGTGGGAGTACGGCATCCGCAATCTGCTGCGCCGGCCACTGCGCACGGCGCTGACGCTGGTCGCCCTGACGATCGTCACCTTGCTGGTGATGGTGGTCCTCGGGTTTGTGCGCGGACTTGACCGCTCACTCACCACCGGCGGGCATCCGCAAACGGTGATCGTCTTCTCGCTCGGCATGGGGGAGAACCTGGAGTATTCCTCGGTCCCCATGCGGACGGCTGATTTGCTCGCGGCATCGATCTCGGGCGTCCAGGAGCGTTACGGCAAGAAATATTCCTCGCCCGAACTTTACCTGGGCACGAAAGTCAAACGCGCTCCTGAAGCAGCTACGGAGATGGGACTGGTGCGGGGCGTAACGCCGACGGCGTTGTTGGTCCATGAAGACGTGGAAATCACCCAAGGCGACTGGCCGCGGGTGAACGAAATCCTGGTCGGCCGCATGGCGGCCACTAAGCTGGGACTCTCTCAGGCAGAGACGCACCCGGGGCGGACGCTGTTTTTTGAGGGCCGGGAATGGACCATCAGCGGAACGTTTGCCGCGGCCGGAGCGACGTATGAGTCGGAACTGTGGTGTCGGCTCGACGATTTACAGCAGGCAATGAAGCGTCAGGACCTGAGCCTCGTGGCATTGAAACTCGGCCCCGCCGGAAAGTTCCAGGAGGTCGATCTGTTTTGCAAGGAACGGCTCGATCTGGAACTGCAGACGATTCGCCAGACGGAATACTTCGCCACTCTGCAGAAGGACTACGGCCCAGTCCGCTGGCTGTCGTGGCTGGTCGTGATGCTGGTCTCCAGTGCGGGCGTGTTTATTGGATTGAATACGATGTACGGGGCGGTCGTCGGTCGGATCCCGGAGTTGGCGACGCTGCAAACCATCGGGTTTTCGCGACGGGCGGCCATTTTGAGCATCATGCAGGAAGGGACCATCCTGGCCATGACTGCCGCGCTGCTGGCATCGGTCTTGGCCTATGGACTGATCGACAAGGTCGCGGTGCGGTTCACGATGGGCGCGTTTGAATTACAGATCGATGCCACCACGCTGCTGATCGGATACGGAATTGCGTTGTTTTTGGGAATCGTCGGCTCACTGCCGCCGGCGATTCGTGTGTTTCGCCTCTCCGTCGTGGACGGACTCAGGGCGGTTTAGAACTTTGGAGATAAAGGATTCTAGAATGATTCGCCACATCACATTGTTTGGATGTTTAATTGCCATCGCGGTCATCACCGGCTGCTCGTCGGAGACTTCCAATGAAAAGGCTAAAACGGCAAAGCAGCCATCTGCCGAGGGCGCTATGTATCTCGCAACAACGGCTCCGGATGCCGCAAAGGATATCAATC
>CALFYU010000022.1 GCA_937952455.1 uncultured Planctomycetaceae bacterium | reverse complement strand
ATCTTTCCCGGTTAAGTTGAAAGCCCGGCAGTTCGATCGGCGTGCCGTCTTCGCCGAGCAGGTGGATATGCTCAGAGGAGTCGCCCGTCCGCATCGGGGCGGAAAAGTGCAAGTAAAACTTGAGCAAGTTTTGCGGCAGGTTGTCGCGGCTGGGATAAACGTGGGTGACCACCGTTTCCGGCGTAGTGTCGCCGGAGGGAATGCTGAACGTGCGCCTTATCGTCGGCTCTGTGCCGACGCCGGTAAAGACGGCCGTATAGTCTGGCCCTCGATCGAGTTCGAATTCGGGGATAAACACAAGGCCTCCCCCTTTGACGAACGAACACTCGCCGACAATTGCGGGCTGATTCGGTTCGACTTCCGCACCAAGATAAACATGAAAACGATCCAGCGATTCCTCGGCATTCGCCTGGTTCGCCATGTTCGCAGGTAGCCCTTTGACCATGAATATGGCTCCGGGCTTGGCCTCGGGGATTAATTCCACCGTAACCGTCTCCGCAGTTGGCGCCGTCAGCGTCGACGACGAGTGCGACGGATTCGTGCTCGATCCGACATCATTTGTACGGCCGCAGCCGCACACGGTTCCGACAATCAAACAGAAAAGCCCGATCATGGTCCAGGAACGCCGCACGGAGAATTGATCGCGATTTCGCATAGCTGCGCTTCTGATGGCATCGGCAGGATGAACATAAGGAAACCCGGACGGGATCCATCCGGGTTTCCGCGCAAATTCAAAAATCCGCCGGCGTCAACTACGGCAGCGGCACGGTCTTCAGGTCGAACTTCTCGCCCTTTTTGGCTTCGCTGGAGACGAGGACAATCGCGGAGGCATCGTCCAGCTTGTCTAATTGCACGACCCCTTTGAGTTCCTCAATCGTTTCGTAGGGATGGCCGGCTTTGTCCGGGACCTTCTCGGTGAGGGGTTCGACTTTGTCGATCCCCTCGGCGCTGAACTTCATCACGCCCCGAGCGCTATTGGCCATCATCACGAACCGTTGGCCGTCTTGCTCGTAAACAATCATGTCCAGTGGCCGGTTGTGGTTGCCCAATTCGGCGACGGTTTTGCCGGTGACTTTCGCATCCGGTGTCAGTTGCGAAACTGGAAACGTTACCAACGGCGTACAGGTATACGACGCGAGCAAGTGCGGTTCGCCGCCGATGTCGAACGGGACAAAGGTCCGTACGGGGGAATGCGTCTCCATTTTTCCGTGCGACGCGTGGAAGATCTCGACGCTGGTGCCGGTGTCCGCTTCGTCAAAAGGAAATGCCAATGAACGCAATTTTGAGGCGAAGTCTTCGTTTGAAAGCCCGGCAACGTAAACGCGATTATCGAAAAACGCGAGATCGGTGATTGACTCGTTCCGATCGTTCTTCTTGCCCCGGCGGGTGTCAATTTCCTTATCCTCGGGCGGATTGGGCAGGTCGGCCTTGGCAAAGGGGATATCCTTGAGCGACACGGCCGTGACTTCGCCGGCGGGGGTGACCTTGATCAGTGCCGGTTGCGCTTGGCCGCTGCCGGTGCGGGCGACTGACAGGTAGACGTTGCCGCTTAGCGGGTTGACGGCGAGGTCGTTGATTTGGATATTCTGCCGACTCGTTCCCAACAAACTGCCGATTTTCTTGCCAATGTTATTGACGTTCACGTCGGCCGGTGCGCGAGAATCGGGGGCGTCGCCGGTATCGATGGCGAACACGGCCGCCGACTTGGTGTCGCCGATGAACAGCACGCCGCTTGGCCCAAAGGCCAACGGGCCGGCCGATTTGATTTCGGGGGTTCCCTGTTTGAGTCCATTTTGACTGTCGGCTTTCGCGGCGCCGACCAGCAATCCACCGCCGATCAGTACAACTAGCAACAAACAATTCCGGTTGCGCATATTCGGTCTCCTTATGAATGCCTGTGTGACGGACAGAATCCGGGTGGTGACGTGCCCCCCCTGCACTGCTGATTATCCGGTCTGCGGGCCGACATTCAATCCCGGAACGACAAAAAGTGGCAACCTCCCAGTTAAGATTTTGAAAGCTTTCTCTGCCAGCGAAGTCACTGAGGACACGGAGGAAAACAGTGACTAGTCGAGTGATCCATTGCAGGTTCGTGGTTTGATTGCGAAGGACAAAACGTATGATTGCCTTCATTTTTTCTGAGCTTTGTCGGTAGGATGGGAAGGTCGGGCGGATCTTTTCGTATGCGGCGTTTCACAATGGTGGCAATCGCAAAGCCGCAGGTGACGGTTTGAACACAATTCCAGGAAGAACTTTTGGATCTCGGTGAATACGCATCTACAAGATAAGCCGCTTGATTTTTCTCGCGTTCAGTCGGCGCGCGGGCTGAGCTATCGCGTGTTGTGCGCGGCGTTAGATGGTGCGTCGTTTGCGTCGCGGTTGTTGGAAGAGGTTTTGACGTCCGGTGACTACTCCGGCCAGGACCGCCGTTTGGCGACGGAGTTGACCAACGGCGTCGTTCGCCGCGAGCGGACGTTGGACACGATTCTTGAAACCTTTGTGTCGCGCGGCCGAGGAGGGATAGAGCCGGAGCTTTGGTGTTTGTTGCGGTTGGGGGTCTATCAGCTGGTCTTTCTCGACGGCGTGCCGACGCATGCGGCAGTAAATGAAACCGTTGCACTGGCCAAGTCTGTGGGACGCGGGCGGTGGACCGGATTCGCGAACGGCGTGTTGCGCTCGATTTCGCGGGCGATTGCTCGCGACGTCGCGACGGAGCCGGCACGAAACGCAGTCCCGATTCGTGCAGGGCGATTCCGTAGCTTCGACCGCCGATTATTTGCCGATCCGCACCAACAACCGGCGGAATATTTCGCAGATGCATTTGGATTTACCAACTGGGCGGCACAACGTTGGTTCGAGCGGTTTGGTTGGGGACGGTTGTTGAACTTAGGTTTTTGGTTCAACGCGGTTCCGCTGCCCTATCTGCGGGTCAATTTATTGAAGGTGGACCGCGACGTGTTGTTGGAAGATCTCGCAACAGCCGGCATTGCTGCAACCGCGGGCCAATTGGGCGAATCGATCCGCCTGAATGAATCGGCGCGGATCACCGATTTGCCGGGGTTTCGGCAGGGATGGTTTACCGTCCAAGATGAATCGGCGATGGCGGCGGCGCGGCTGCTCAATCCGCAGCCGGGGATGCGCGTGTGGGATATCTGCGCCGCTCCGGGAGGGAAGACGACGCATCTGGCGGAGATCATGCAGAATCGGGGGATGGTGCTGGCGACCGATATTGAAGCCCGCCGGTTGCGGAATATCGAGGAATCACGCGACCGTTTGGGATTGGACATCATTTCGACCCGGGTGATCGGCGCTGATGGCCGTGATCTGCCCGACGGTCCATTCGACGCGATTTTACTCGACGCTCCGTGTTCGAACTCCGGCGTGCTGGGGAAGCGTCCCGAAGCGCGGCAGCGGCTGACGGCGGAGAACGTGGCGGAGCTGTGTGGCTTGCAACGGCGGTTATTGAGTTTGGCCTTGGATCGCTTGGCGCCGGGCGGTCGATTGGTCTACTCGACCTGCAGTATCGAACCGGAAGAGAACCTCGAGGTACTCCAAGCGGTGTTAGCCGAGCGCGGTACTTTTCAATTGCATGAGGAACGGGAACATCTTCCGGGCGAACCGGCCGACGGCGGTTATCAGGCTCTGATACTTCGGCCGCAGTAATAGCCAAAACCGTTAATTGAAAACGTGAGCCCAACGTTTGGAACCAGAATTGACGGCGCGGGATCGTGACTCTATAAACTTACGGGCCGATTTTCACCGCAATGGATGCGGTGCGGGCAGCGTTGTCATGTTTCCTGGCTTGATCGAGTGAACCGATGAGCGTGGCGGAAAACTTGCCAGTTGCGTTGTCGTATTGGAAGCTCCCCAAATCGGAGTTGCGGATTCGCACGGACGTGACCCCCTACGGCACGGGTGTGTTTGCCTGCGATGCGATCCCGGCGGGGACCCCTTTGGGAGAAGTGCGAGGCACGATCATTGAAGGGACGGATTATCAGTCCGATTACTGCATGGACCTCGGCGAAGACCTGAGCCTGGAACCGGATGCACCGTATCGTTACGTCAATCACAGTTGCGTGCCGAATTGCGAGTTGTACCAGATCGACATTGAAGACGAGTATGGCGACGTGCATCCGATGATCGTGATCGAGGCGACACGGGATATTGCGGTCGACGAGCAATTGACGATCGACTACGCCTGGCCGGCGGAGGAAGCGATTCCCTGCGGTTGTGCGCAAGCAAAGTGCCGCGGGTATATCGTCCATCCGGAAGAGCTCGATCTGGCGGTCAAACTGCACGGCGTGCTGCCACAGCGAACGGTAGCCGGTGATTTTGCCCCGACGGTGCTGCCGAAGTAGTCAACGTCGGGGGAATTGATCGTTTCGACATCGCGGTTGAAAGTCGTTAGAATGGATTCGATTTCGATTCCCCTTCCCGCGAAAGTCAATCATGTCCTCCGACGCAAAAACCGCAAGCATTCGAGAAACCTGGCCGCTGCTGTTCGTCCAGGACATTGCCCGCTCGCTGGATTTCTATCGGGATCGACTTGGTTTTGAGGTTGTCCATGAAGCGCAGAATGACGGCCAGGTCTTTTGGTGCCGGCTCAAACGGGACCACAGCTCGCTGATGTTGCAGCAGGCCGAACCGGAGGACGGCGAACCGCAGGGACGGGGGCGGGGTGTCGTATTGTATTTTGTGTGCGATGACGCCGACGCCATGCACGCAGACTTGACCGCGCGGGGACTCGATCTACCCGAGCCGGAGACCGCCTATTATGGGATGCGGCAGGTATCGGTTGTCGATCCGGACGGCTACGACCTGTGCTTTGAAAGTCCTGTCGATTTGATCGCCTGACTACTGAAATCGCTTCAGCAAGCCGAATTGACAAGATTTGCGTCGCCAACGATAGTGGTAAGCACAATCTCGTTAGTGCGTCAGCGATGGAACTGTGTGGTGCGGAAGGACTTCCCGATGTTGCGGATGCTTGTCGTCGGTGTCGGATTGGGCTTGGCTGTTGGCACTGCGCAGGGGGCGGAGCCACGAACGGTCGACTTCAATCGAGACGTGCGGCCGATTTTGTCGGAGACCTGCTTTCGCTGTCATGGTCCTGATTCGGCGGCCCGCGAAGCCGATTTGCGGTTGGACAACGCCGATGACGCGTTCGCCGATCGCGGCGACTACTTCGCCATCGTGCCGGGGGATCCGGAAAAGAGCGAAGCCTACGTGCGGCTGACGTCAGATGACGAATCGCTGAAGATGCCACCCCCCGATTCCCGGTTGACGCTCACTCCCGAACAGGTGGAGATTCTGCGGCTGTGGATTGCGCAAGGGGCGAAGTACGAAAAGCACTGGTCGTTCATTCGGCCCCGCCGCCCTGCTCTGCCAGCAGTAAAACAAGCTGACTGGCCACACAATGGCATCGACCATTTTGTGCTGGCAAAGCTGGAAGAGCGGGGGCTCAAACCGTCGCCGCGAGCTACCAAGGAGACGCTCATTCGCCGCGTGAGCCTGGACCTGACCGGATTACCGCCGACTCCGGCGGAGATTGACGCTTTCCTGGCGGATGAGTCGCCGGGTGCCTACGAAAAAGTCGTGGACCGGTTGTTGGGGTCGCCGGCGTACGGCGAGCGGATGGCACTGCAGTGGTTGGATGCGGCGCGGTATGCGGACACGAACGGCTATCAAAACGACGCCGAGCGATTTATGTGGCGGTGGCGGGACTGGGTGATCAATGCGTTCAACGCGAACATGCCGTTCGATCAATTCACGATCGAACAACTCGCGGGGGATCTCCTCCCCAATCCGACGCTCGAACAGCGGATTGCCACCGGCTTTAATCGCAACCACACGACTAGCGACGAGGGGGGCATCATCCCCGAAGAATATCGCGTCGACTATGTCGCGAACCGTTTGGAGACGATGTCGACCGTCTGGCTGGGACTGACGGTGAACTGTGCACGTTGCCACAGCCACAAATACGACCCGATCACGCAGGCGGAGTATTATCAGCTGTTCGCGTTTTTCAATAACATCCCGGAAAAAGGGAAGGACGGCGATCAGGGCAATTCGGTGCCGTTTATCAAGGCTCCGACCGACGAGCAACGTGCGGATCAGACGCGGCTAAAAACGGCGCAGGCGGAAACGGCACAGACGGTTGCACAACTAGTGGAAAAATCGC
>CALFYU010000021.1 GCA_937952455.1 uncultured Planctomycetaceae bacterium | reverse complement strand
CGCATACCGTCCCGGACGCAACACACCTGGGACGATTCCCTTTTGGCCTTCTTCAACAGCGAGGAATTCTCCGTATGGGAGATCGTCGCCATGCAAACGAATCCGCACGCCTAGATGATTAGCTTCCACTTCAATTTGAGGAATGACTTCCCAGTCCCATCCGTAGGTGGTGTACTGAAAGATATACCGCCCTTCGCGCAACAGTTCCTTTTGCACGCCTTTGTGTTCAGGCGTGGGCGCCACCTCGTCGCCATTTTCTAGGTCGAGGCCGGTCTTCTTGATCAGGATGGCGACATGCTTGCTCGGCACGTCGATCACGAAATTCTGATAAAACCCAATCATGCCGCCAATAATCGCGGCTATGACCAGCGCCAGCGGAATCAGCAGCGACACCATCCGCCGACGCGGTCGGGTGTCATCAAGAAAGATATCGCGGGACATGAGTCATCCCCTTCCTAACAAGGGCCAACCGTGGACATCGAGCCGGCCGAACATTGCGTTTGCATCGCGCTTCTACCTTGGCAACGGCGGTTCTTCAGAATCGGATCACGGATTTCATGACGAACCCCGCCGACATCCGTTCATTCTGCCCACCAGTGTTCCAGAAGCGAAATAGCGAACACGTCAGAATCGGAGTTTTTTGCGTATTCTCCCGACTCCGGGCAAATGGAATTATCGGCATCGAGATCAGTCGGTTCGCTAATTGCCCAGTCCGACTGACCTGTCTCGCCGCCATCCGCAAGGGAGACGTTGACTGCGCCGGCCGCCTTTCAAAAGTTCCATTGCGAAACTTTGCCGTAAATTGCTTTTATAGAAGGACTTACAGTGCGTCGTGGGTGTCAGAAACCAAGAGGTCCGCGGGCACCGTTGCCCCAAAAACCGATGCAACCGCGCCGCTTGAGGGAATCGTCACGACCCGCAGAGTTCGCCGATTCCCCGCCGGTGCGCGAATGAGCAGAGATTTCTTAGTCATTCGCTGTTCGCGCACCTCTCTAAACTCCGATGACAACTTTCGACAGTGAGCAGCGAACGATTCGCCGCGTGATCGCCAATGGAGGGGCAGCCGCACAAGTCCGGCGCAGCCGGTCGTCCCCCAATCCGTTGGTCACGAGCAATGCAATACGATTTGGTAGTCATTGGCAGCGGCCCGGCCGGGCAGAAAGGCGCCATTGCCGCCGCCAAGCTGAACAAGCGCGTGGCGATCATCGAACGGGACGTCGACCAATTCGGCGGCGTCTGCCTGCACTCCGGGACGATCCCCTCCAAGACTATGCGGGAAGCGATTCTGCACCTCACCGGCTACAACCACCGTGAGGTCTACGGCGAGCAGTACCGCCGCAAACGGCGGATCACGATGGACGACCTGCGTCGGCAGGTGGCGCACGTCGTCGAGCATGAGCGGGATGTCATTCACGATCAATTGGAGCGCAACGGGATCGACAGTTACGTCGGCGACGCCCGTTTCGTGGGCCCGCACGAGATCTCAGTGACCCGCGCCGGCGGCCAAGCGGTGACGCTGCAAGCCGACAAGGTGCTCATCGCCTGCGGCACCAAACCGTCTCGGCCGAAAAACATTCCGTTTGACGGCGAGACGATCTTTGACTCCGACGAAATCCTGAAACTCTCCCAGATTCCCCGGTCGCTGATTGTCATCGGCGGCGGCGTGATCGGTATTGAATACGCGATCATGTTCGCCACGCTGGGCGTGCGGGTGACGGTTGTCGACGGCCGCCGGCGGTTGTTGGAATTTGCCGACGCGGAGATAGTCGATTCACTGATGTTCCACGCCCGCTCATTGGGCATGGTGTTTCGCCTGGGCGAAGACGTCGTCGGTATCGATCGTCTGCAGGAGAACCGCATCGCCCTGCACTTGGAAAGCGGGAAAAAGCTGATCGGCGAAAGCGTGCTCTATGCCGCCGGCCGCACCGGAGACACCGAACGCCTAAATCTCGAAGCGGCCAATTTGGAACCAGACGAACGGGGCCGCCTGTGGTGCAACGAACACCAGCAGACCTGGGCGCCACACATCTACGGCGTCGGCGACGTCGTGGGCTTCCCTGCCTTGGCCAGCGTCTCCATGGAACAAGGTCGCCGGGCGGTCTGCCACGCCTTCAACCAGCCGTTTCACGGCTGCGACGTCTTGCCTTATGGCCTTTACACGATTCCCGAGATCTCAATGATCGGCAAGAACGAAGACGAACTGACCGCCGAGCGGGTTCCGTACGAAGTCGGTGTCGCTCGTTTTCGTGAAATCGCCCGCGGCAAGATTCTCGGCGACGACACTGGGCTATTGAAACTACTGTTCCACCGCCAGACGCGCAAATTGCTCGGCGTGCACTGCATCGGCGCCACAGCCACTGAGATCATTCACATTGGGCAAACCGTGATGGCCTTCGGCGGCACGGTCGAGTATTTCCGCGACGCCGTCTTCAACTACCCCACGATGACCGAGTGTTACAAGGTCGCCGCCTTTGACGGATTGAACAAACTGCTGCCCGAAGATGAATGCGCGAGCGCCACGCCCCAAAAGTCAGGTGAAGGTAAGACAACCGTTCCCCGTGACGCCAATGTCGACGTGATGGCAGTTTAAAGAGGTGCTTCGGCGATTGTCGGAATTACGGCGCGGCGAGATCGAAGCCCACGTCGACCGTACATTCGCCGAAGTCGGCCGTTAGCGGCAACCAGTAGTGTTGCGCCCAGCGGGGCGAATGGATCGTGTAGTCCGCACCCACAATCACCTGCGGGAGACTGATATTCAAACCGAGCATCTCCAGATGCCGTTTGCCGAAACCGGCGATCATATTCGCCATTTCGCCGATGGCGTCGCGCACGTCCGCATCGACTTCCGTCGGCTGCATTCCGGTCATCCGCTCGAGCACGACCATCGCACCGGCGGCAGAAATGCTAAAGGAGATGGCCCCCGTCATTCCGCCGCTGATACCAATGACCGACGTCACATCATGCATGCGATGTCCAGCCGAGACCGGTCGGATCTCCCCCAGCGTGCACGGGCTGTCGAGCATGGTTTCAATCACCGAGACGGTCGATTCCGCAAACGGTTGAATGAGCTGCAAAGCGGAGTTGTTCTCCGTGGACGTCGTCATGGCGTTTGATCCGAGTGGCAAAACTGGGTGTACCAATAGTTTGCGAAACGACACGCGCAGCGCATTCACCTAAGTTCTTAATTCGGCCGCTGGCCGCATCATACCCCATCCCACCGGCCGTCGTCGCGCTGGCCAGTAAAACCGGGCAAGTCGTCCGCTTCGGATCGCGGATAATCAGCAAATTCCGCAAAGTCGACGTTGGTTAATTCGCACGCAACCCGTCAATAGCACCTTGAAAATCAGCCGGCAGCGGAGCAGCAATCACGACCGCTTCGCCCGTGATTGGATGGGCGAACGCAATTTCCTCCGCATGCAGCGCCTGCCGGTCGATCAACTCGACGTCCGGCGACGTTCCGTAAAAGTCGTCCGCCACGATCGGGTGTCCGATACCTGCCAAATGCACGCGAATCTGGTGCAGCCGTCCGGTGAGCGGCTTCGCCTCGACGAGCGAGTACGGTTCGTCGAAACGCTCGATCACGCGGAACCGAGTCACGGCCGCTTTCGCCGAGGTGGCCGTCGGATCGGTACTCATACGGGCACTCTGTGGGGCGTAACCGATCGCTGCGTCAATTTCGCCGACATTGTCCCGCAGGTGACCGGCCACCAGCGCCCAATAGATTTTCTCCACCCGCCCTGCCTGGAACGCGAGTGACAAATTGCGATGCGACAAATGATCCTTGCAGGCGACGATCACCCCGCTCGTCAGCCGATCCAGTCGATGCACAATCCCCGGCCGCAATAAACCGCGCAACGGCGTTTGCCCGTCCAGGTAATATTGCAGCGCGTTGGCCAGGGTGCCGTCGTGATAGTTGCCTCCCGGATGCGCGCTTTGCCGCGGCGGCTTGTTGACCGCGATCAGATGCTCATCCTCGTACAATATGTCGAGCGGCAATTCCTGGGCTTCGATCAGTTGGTCGGGCGGTTCGATCAGCCGCACCCGCACTTTCTGTCCCGCCCGCACGCGAAATCGCGGCTCCGCCGGCACGTCATCGATCCAGACGTTCCCCGCACGAATCAACCGCTGCATCCGCTGCCGCGTGTAGTTCCGAAAGTGACGCGTCAAAAATCGGTCGATTTTTTCACGGTCCAGATACCCCTCGAC
Source organism: uncultured Planctomycetaceae bacterium (assembly GCA_937952455.1). Lineage (GTDB taxonomy): Bacteria > Planctomycetota > Planctomycetia > Planctomycetales > Planctomycetaceae > Symmachiella. The sequence goes on along the minus strand of CALFYU010000021.1, from coordinate 385 downwards.
CGTGACGACAGCTGTGTATGGGTAAGGGACTGTCGGCTTGTGGCTGGGCATACGATGTCGCGATAATCCAAGAGCGTGACTTGCACGTCTGTGCAAACCAATCGTGTTGCTTTGTAATCGCACTCGATCGATGTGAAAAGTCCGGCAGCCACACCCATGACCGAGTCCCGCGAAAATCTGTTGTTGCTCCCCGGTTTGCACGGCATGGGTTCATTGTTTCCGCCGTTCATTGCCGCCATGCCGCCCCAATGGACGTTGAAAATTTACGAATATCCTTGCGACGCGGTGTTGTCCTACGACGAATGGACGATCAAGGTCCGCGACGCGCTTCCCGAGCGGGAACCGTTGGTGATCGTCGCCTAATCGTTCTCCGGCCCGATCGCCG
>CALFYU010000020.1 GCA_937952455.1 uncultured Planctomycetaceae bacterium | reverse complement strand
ACGTCACGCCTTGTTCATGCGATTTGTGTACCGAAAGCTGTACGTTGTCCAAGATCGCCTCCGCTCCGGACGGCTGCGATGAGAGCTTGAGCCGGCTGTCGGTGATTTCCAACGCAACGCCGGGCCAGATGGTCGACGTCGGGTCAGCGAAGGGGGCGATCACGTCTTCCAGATTGCTGCCGTCTGCACGGAAGCGAATATCGGCCTCTGCGCCTTGGATCGTGATCGGGTGCAGGCCGTCGGAGTTCGTTACGAGCCGCCACAACGTTTCACCGGTGGAGATCGTATTGATGTGCAGGAATGTCTCGTTCTGTTCATCGAGAAACGTGACGTCGCGCAACTCGACCCGCGCCGTCCAGCTCAACGAAGCGGAACCGACGTCGATTCCGGCCGGATATTGCGGAGCCAGCGCCGGCAGGATCTGTTGCCGCAGCGACGTGTTGGCGATGATCGCCGGGGCACACCAAATGAGTCCGCCTAAGAGGACCGCCGCGACGAATAATCGGCGGCGGCGGGGTTTGCGAGGGGCGTCTGTGACTGGTGCGGTTTGTTCAACGTGCATTGTGGCAAGTTTCTCCTCAACGCCCGAAATTTCATCTCAATCCGACGGCATCGCCGCCGTAATTCACCGCAATCTGCAGTGGCTGTCACCTATTCTGCAGACTCTTCAACGGTTCCGCCGGTCTGTTGGATCAATCCTTGGCTGCGGGGCAAGTCGATCATTTCGCCGGACGCATGTTTCACCGGTGCTTGTTCGTATTGCTCCAGCGCTTTCGGCAACTGTTCGCGCAGCGCCGCCGCACGATTCGCATCGGATGGGTGGGTCGACATGAATTCCAGCGGCTCATCACCCGATTTCACGGTGGCAAACCGATCCCAGAACCCCGGCGCTTCTCGCGGGTCGTAGCCCGCGCGAGCCAATAGGATCAAGCCGATCTGGTCCGCCTCAGCTTCCTGGGCCCGACTGTTGGGCAGGGCGATTCCGTACTTGGTCGCACCGCCGTACACGCCCAATATCAACTTGCGTTGGAATTCATCCGAGTCCTTGGTGAGATAGTCGAAGCCTTCCTGGACGACTTCGATCGCCGTGGAATCCCGCATCCGCTCTCCCCCGTGACGGGCCAATGCGTGGGCGATCTCGTGAGACATCACCACGGCAAGACCGGCCTCGTTCTGACAGATGGGCAGGATGCCTTCATAGACTGCAACTTTGCCGCCGGGCAGCGCAAACGCGTTCATCTGCTCCGACTCGATTAGCCGAAATTCCCATTCGTAATTAGGGCGTCCCGCAACGGCGGCGATCCGCTCGCCGACGCGGTTGACCATCCGCTGCGCCGCTTCGTTTTGCGACAATTTCTCCTCGGCCATCAATTCCTCGTAGGCCGAGGCGCCCATGGCGATTTCCGCTTGTTCGGGCAGAAGTATAAGTTGTTTGCGCCCGGAGATCGGCACGGTCTGGCAGCCGGACCAGATACCGACACAGGCCAGCATCAATACCAGCGCCCACAGGCTACTTTCACGAAAGATCGTTCTTGAAAACTGCCGTTTCACGTCTCGGATTCCTTTCCCAGCGTGGAACTATCGGAAAATTTGTCTCGTGTTCGAATCGGCCCCCGGCTCCACCGGGAGGGATAGCGACAATCAATTATTCGTCAGAATATCTAAAACCTTGAGCACGCCGTCGACGACCCGTTCCTGGCGCGAGGGGGACGTCCGTGAGACCTCATCCCCCGTCTCATCGTGCCGCTGGGGCAGATCGACGTGGTCGCCGACATGCCCGCTGCCTGAGTGATCGTCTTCCTCGGGCAGCGGCGGCAAAAGGAACTCGTCGTCCGGCTTGGTGGCGATTTGCTCGCTATGTTCGTGCGACTCGGCAATCGGATCATGATCGTGCCGATGCTGGAGATCCATCTCGTCGGTGTCGAGCGCGTGAATATGCGATTCCAGCGCGTCATGCAGTTCCGCCGGCATCACCGGGTGTAGAGCGTCCATGAGATAGGCCGCCGCGTATCCGGAGTGCGTCTTGACGAGATACTCGCGGGCCTCCGCGGAAATCGCCACCGAAAAAAACATGATCGCCAGGCAGAACATTAATCCTTTCACGCCGCCGAATAGGGCGCCGAGATGCTTGTCATACTCCTCGAGTTTGAACTTGACGATGTATTCCTTCAGCGACCGTGCCAGCAGGTAGACCCCCAATGCCACGGTCAAATACAACACCAATAAGGCAAGCAAATAGTTCATCGGGGCGCTGTCGCCGAACCACGGCGCCAGAGATCCGGCCAGCGGAAACGCGACGACATATCCCAAGACCAATGATGCAATCGGCGCCAACTGCCAGGCCATGCCCTTAAAACGTCCCTGCACGATGGCCGCGATTAAGATGACCAGTACCACTCCGTCGAAAATCGCCACGTTTTGCCTCCGCTGTCGTGTAAACGAAACACTGGGGTAACTCAAAAGTTCAATTGCGTTTTACCGCAGCAACGCCTCCGGTTCCTCGCTTGCCATCGGCAACGGCGGCATCTCGCCGATGGCCTGCGTTTGAAACGCCACGGTGTCACCGATAGTTAGAACGATCAACAATAGCAGCATCCCGTACGCGGCCGAGGTTCCGCCGCCGTCACCGCCGGAAAGCTTCAGTGCCGTCCCGAAGGATTTCTTCAGCCGCAATTTGCCGCTATCCCGCTGGACGCTATAGAACTCATCGAGGATCAGATGCGAGACGAATCCGACGAACACCGCACCCGACTCAAAGACGCGGAAGTGAAAGTCGCTGCCGTCGCAGATCAGAAATGCCGCCAGCCCCGCAATCAGCGCCGCCGGCAAACTGTGAAACATGCCGCGGTGCACGGTGCATTTCTTCAGCAAACTGCCGCATCCAAATCGGATCAGCAGGTACACGGCCGCTCCGGCCAGCGCGATCCCTGCATACGACAATCCCAGAGCCGCAAAACGCTCCGCCATCAACAACGGGACGATCGCCGCTGAGAAGCCCAGGATCTCGCGGAGCGGCACGCTGTTGTTGCTGTCCAGGTCGGGCAACATGCCGGATAGCCCGCACAATCCGCCGGCCAGAACGCAATTGACCGCCGGCAGATCGAGCACCGCCATCCCGAGTCCGCCGTAGGCAACGCCGCACAGACTGCTGATGGTGACATGTGTACGAAAATTGGCCATAGCAAACGATTTAGCGGGAGGCGCGCCGAAACAAGATCAGCGGGGGGATTTGCGCACCGGGAACGAAATGACCCCGGCGATTTTGGTGTGCCCATATATCGGTTCTTTCAAAACGGGTCAATATGAGCCATCTGCCGACAGCCCTCGGAAATGTAGCCTCTTCCTCCTACAAATGGCGGCGATTCCCTTGCCCGATGATGCCTGCGGAGCCTGTCCCGAAGCGTGCGATTTGGTATTATGGAATTTCGCCAGGTGGCAAACACCGGCGAATCCCCAACTATCGGCCCCACCTGTTTCGCTTGTCCGAGCGAAACATGATCTCAATTCCAACCTTGCGAGCCTCATGTTTATCTCAAATCATTTGCGAATCGGTGTCGTTGCGCTGACCGTGGTTCTTCTGCAAACCGAGTCAAAGCCGTTGCTGGCAGAACAAAAAGCAAGCCCGGCGGCGCCATTGATTCGCTTATTGAAAAGCGGCCGCGTGCCGCACGAGCGGATGGGCAGCCTCATCGAATTGGTCGGCCAACGGGGAAACGCCGAAGACTTGGCGTATTTGTTCCAGGAGGCAATCACGTCCGATAAGTTTTCGAGCGAATTGCGTCTTAAAACTCTGCAGGCGCTCACGGAAGCAGCGAACAATCGAAAGATTCTTCCCGGCGGCGATTTGAGCGGTCTTGGGAAATTCATCGTTCCCGCGACATCGACTCCCCAGGACGTT
>CALFYU010000019.1 GCA_937952455.1 uncultured Planctomycetaceae bacterium | reverse complement strand
CGTCAGAAACAACGATTTAGAAATGAGTTAGAACATGCAGCCTCGGACCGAGCCGGAGAATGACTCGTGGCCGACGCCTGTTGAGCGGAGAAGATGACTCCGCGGGAATAGACTGATGTACGGATGAAGGTGCCGAATCGCACCAGCATCCAAAAACTAAAAAAACACGGCCGGCAACTGCCGTCCGCGTCTCGTTTGAAATCTCATTCGGGACAGCAGCGGCTGGTTGCCTTCTACTGTGAATCATCGCACCAACCCGACGGAAGTCAATCTTTCAGTCAACAAATTCTGACTCCGCCATTAAAAACGTAGGCCACGATTCACCCCGCGTCAAACAGAAATTGTTCCCGCGCCGGCCCTTGTTGCCCCGAGAGTCACATCGCACAATGGCGCTAGTGTCTCGGACTCGTTCTCTCTTTCCATGATCGGCACCCACGGTCATCCGCTATGCAAAACTCCGAAATCGCCCGCGCCTTTGAGGACCTGGCCGATCTGTTGGAAATCGACGGGGCGAATGCGTTTCGATTGCGGGCTTATCGCAACGCCGCCCGCATGATCGCCGAACTCCCGGAATCGATGACGGCCATCGTCGAGGACACAGAGCGGTCCCCCGATGAGTTCCCCGGAATCGGCGAAGATCTGGCCAAGAAAATCGAAACGCTCGTCAAAACCGGATCGCTGCCGCAACTCGAAGAGATGCGGAAGAAAATCCCGCCGGGCGTAGTAGAGATGCTGCGTCTGCCCGGTATGGGTCCCAAAAAAGCGGCCGTGTTATTCCATGAACTATCGATCACCACGCTGGAAGAACTCAAGCAAGCCGCCGAGCAACAACAAATCCGCGAACTCAAAGGCTTCGGGAAGAAGACCGAAGAATCCATCCTCGAAGGGTTGCAGCAGGTCCAAGAATCGTCCGGTCGGGTGTTCCTGGCTGACGCCAAAGTCCAAGCCGACGCCATCCTGGAGTCCCTTTCCAAATTGCCGTCAGTCAAACAAATCGCTGCGGCGGGAAGCTTGCGCCGCCGCCGCGAGACGGTAGGCGACTTGGACGTCCTGATCACAGCGGCGGATTCGGCCGAATCGATGGACGCGTTGGCGGAACATGAGTTGGTGGAAAAGGTGTTGGCCCGTGGAGAAACAAAACAGCGTGTGCGGCTCCGTTCGGGATTGGAGATGGACCTGCGGGTGGTACCGGAGGAATCGTACGGGGCGGCACTGGTCTACTTCACCGGCTCCAAAGCCCACAACATCGTCCTCCGCCGACGTGCCCAGGACCGGAAATTGAAAATCAATGAATACGGCGTTTACCGCGGCGAGAAGTCGGTGGCGGGCCGCACCGAAGAAGAAGTGTATGAGGCGGTCGATCTGCCCTGGATTCCGCCGGAGCTGCGCGAGGACCGCCGAGAATTTGAGTGGGCGGAAAATGGCGACCTACCCGAGTTGATCGAACTGAAAGACATCCGCGGCGATTTGCACATGCACACCACTGCCACCGACGGCACGGCTTCGATCGCCGACATGGCCGCCGCCGCAAAAAAGCGGGGACTTAAGTACATAGCCATCACCGACCACTCCAAACGGGTCATGATGGCCGGTGGATTGGACGCCAAGAGACTGCGGGCACATTGGAAAGAGATCGACAAGGTCAACGCCAAGACGTCCGGGATCGAGATCCTCAAAGGAATCGAATGCGACATCCTGGAAGATGCGACGCTCGATTTGCCCGACGACGTGCTGGCCGAAGCGGACTGGGTGATTGCCGTGTTGCATTACGGCTTGAAACAGTCGCAGGCCCAAATCCACAAGCGGCTGCTCACGGCGATTAAAAATCCACACGTATGCATCATCGGTCATCCCACCGGCCGCCTGATCGGCAAGCGGCCCGGCGCCGAGATGAATATGCAAGAGATTCTCAAAGCAGCCGCCGACCACGGGGTGATGATGGAGATCAACGCGCACCCCAGCCGCCTGGACCTGGACGACGTCGCGGCAGCGGCGGCAAAAGACCTGGGCATTCCGATCGTGATCAGCACCGATGCTCACTCGACGGCCGGGCTGGACGTGATGCAATACGGCATCTACCAGGCACGCCGTGCCGGACTGGAGAAAAAGGACGTGGCGAATACGAAGACGTGGGGGCAGTTTAAGAAACTTCTGAGGTAAGCCCGCCATTTCAGTGGAAATACTTCATGCGTTCCCGCAGAAAGGGGAAGATTTCCGAAACTCGGTGTTGAGCGTGCATGTGACTCCGTTCCATGAGACGGTCATTGGCGTGCAGTTGCTAAAAAACAACAACTTCTGTGCGCACGCCCTGCCCTTCCCCGTTGACGCGTCTTCTGGCAGGGACAACAATGTCAGGCGGAGGTTGCGCCCCGTTGTGCGCGGCCGGCGTCCCGTGGGGGGAAACCGTAATGGGTGTTATGCGATTCGTGGTGCCGCAGTGCGAATCGCTCAGCGATTGGCCCGAGGTCTACCGCGCATATGCCAGCGGACTGGATCGCAGCGTCTGGCCCACACGCGTGGAATTCGACGGCCAAAACATCATCTGCCGCCGCCAAAACTCCGAGAGCAGCCGGTTGCACGTCGCCTGGCCGGTCGACGGCTTCGGGCGGCCGGTGTTGGCCACCGCCATGCTCCCTGAGCGAGAAACGCCCTACGTGCTGGCGGTTGAACTGGCCCGCGGCAAGATCGTGCAGGTGCGAAACTTGCGGGCTGAGTTGAGCGGTTCCGATTTGACGCTTCCCGCCGAGTATCACGAGCACTACGCCCAAGCCCACCGCGAGTTCGGACAGGCGGCCAGCAGTCAAGACAACGTCGTCGAAGCAACAGCCGCCGCCAAACGGGCCATACACCACGCCTGCCACGCGGCCGAGTTGTTAGCCTATGCCTATTCGCAGCAGTACCTAGAATCCCGGCATCAACAATACGACAAGTTGCCCACGTCGCTGGGCTGCCGGTTGGATACGGAGTTGTTCGGACCGGCGGCACAGGAGCTATTCTGCTCCGCCTTTAATTCCGCCGCTGTTCCTGTCGAATGGCAAATCGTCGAGCCGATCGAAGGCGAAGCCGACTGGACCACGCTCGATGCGCAAGTCGAGTGGTGCCTCGAGAATCGGCTCGTCATGCGGGGCGGGCCGCTGTTTGACCTCTCCCCCCGCGGCATGCCCAAATGGCTTTGGGAGTGGGAACAGGATTTCTGGAACTTGCAAAGTTTTGTCTGCGACTTCGTGGAAACGGCCGTATCGCGGTATACGGGAAAAATTCGCATCTGGGAATTGGCCGCCTGTGCCAACAGCGGCGGCGCGCTGATGTTGAGCGAAGAGCAACGCCTGACCTTGGTGGCCAAAACGTTGGAAGTCGCGCGGCACATCGACGAAGAAGCCCAATTCGCCATTCGTATCGACCAGCCATGGGGCGAATATCAGGCGCGCGGGCAACATCGGCTCTCCCCGCTGCATTTCGCCGATGCGCTGGTCCGCGCCGGATTAGGGCTCTCGGCGCTCAATCTCGAGATTGCGGTCGGCTATCGTCCCCGCGGCACACCCTCCCGCGATTTGCTCGAGTTCTCATCGATGATCGACCGTTGGTGCGCCCTGGGAATTCCGCTACAAATCACGTTGGCCTTTCCCTCGGGCGACGATCCTGATCCGCTGGCCGAAGACGACCTGGAAGTCGACGAGCCTTCCTGGAAGCAGCCCTGGACGCCGACCGCACAAGCCCAATGGTTCGACACACTCTTGCCGCTTTTGATCGCCAAACCGGCCGTCGCCGCTGTCTATTGGTCGCAGTTTTCCGACGCCTCGCCGCACACGTTTCCGCACTCCGGCCTCGTCGCCCCCGACGGCACCCCCAAGCCGATCCTGGAACACATGATCGAGTATCGCCGCGAACACTTGAAATGACAGCCTTGTCCACGCACGTTTCACGTCTATAACGCACCAGACTCGCTAATTTTAGGGTGCGTCGCGACGCTCGTTTCGATGCATTTCGACAGCTTAACCCAAGGAAAACGGGCGCCGTCGAAGTATGCGATTTGACAAAATCACCGCAGAGAACGCAGAGCGGCGCAGAGATTTACCGGAAATTTCCAGTCGGCAAATCGATCGATGTGCGGAGTGAATTGACCACTTTCCTCCGCGCTTCTCCGCGGCCTCCGCGGTGAAAATTAAAGAGGTGCGAAGTGTCGCACCCTACGATTGAATCATTATGGCCGCGACAATTGTCCGATTTCGCAACGACCTGCGCGTTGAAGATCACCCCACGCTCACTGCTGCCGCCGAGCGCAAGCTGCCGGTGATTCCGGTTTTTGTGTGGTCCCCGGATGAAGCGGGTGACTGGCCGCCGGGCGGGGCGTCGCGATGGTGGCTGGACCGGTCGCTGCGGAGCCTGGACGAGGAATTGCAGCGGCGGGGATCGCGGTTGATCGTCCGCGCCGGCGAGGTTCAAGAGGAACTCGCGCGGCTGGTCGACGAAACCTCTGCTGACGCCGTTTATTGGAGCATTGCCTATGAACCGCCGCTTTCGGAAAGCGATCGGCGGCTGGAAACGTCACTCCGTGAACAAGGCGTGGACGTGCATCAATATGACGGCCGGTTGCTGTTTGATCCCGACGAGGTGCGAACGCAACAGGGGAATCCGTACAAGGTGTTCACACCGTTCTGGAAGGCCTGCCTGAATCTTGATCCCCCGCGAGAGCCGACCTCCGCCCCGCGTAAGATTGCCGCCCCCAAGAATTGGCCAGAATCGGAGTCGATCGACTCACTCGGCCTGGCCCCCGAATTGGACTGGGCCGACCAGTTCCCCGAGCGTTGGCAACCGGGCGAGAAGGGGGCTAATGACAAGCTGAAGCGGTTTCTCAAAGAGGCAGTCGCCGATTACGAAAAGGGCCGCGACCGGCCGGACGACTATGCGACATCGCGACTGTCGCCGCATCTACACTTCGGCGAAGTCAGCCCCCACAAAATCTGGTACGCGCTCAAGGCAAAACGGGGCAAAGGGGCCGAAGCTTATCTGCGGGAAATCGGCTGGCGGGAGTTTGCCTATCACGTTCTGGTGAATTTTCCCGAAACTACCGACCAACCGCTGCGGCCCAATTTTGAAAAATTCCCCTGGCACAAGAAGCCGGCCGCCTTAAAGGCCTGGCAGCGCGGGCAAACCGGTTACCCGATCGTCGACGCCGGCATGCGCGAATTGTGGACAACCGGTTGGATGCACAATCGCGTGCGGATGGTCGTTGCTTCGTTTTTGACCAAGGACCTGTTGATCGATTGGCGTGAAGGGGCACGTTGGTTTTGGGACACGCTGGTCGACGCCGACTTGGCGAACAACACGATGGGCTGGCAATGGACCGCCGGCAGCGGCGCCGACGCCGCCCCCTACTTCCGCATCTTCAATCCGGTCCGGCAGGGCGAGAAGTTCGATCCGAACGGCGACTACGTGCGGCAATGGGTGCCGGAATTAGCATCGTTGCCGAAAAAGTGGATCCACGCCACGTGGGAAGCGCCGGACGAGGTGTTGGCGGATGCGGGTGTCGAATTAGGCGAGGATTATCCGCGGCCGATAGTGGATCATGGTGAGGCGCGGGAAGCGGCGCTGGCGGCTTATGAGGAGATTAAGGGGACTTAAGAACGTAGGTCAGGCAGCCGCCTGACGTGGATCAAGTTGGACGATCAATCGCGCAGGCTGTCAGGCAGTTGCCTGACCTACTAACTACAGATCCCACGTGATCCGCCGCTCCGGTTCACGCAATGGTTAGGTCGTTTCGAGGATATGTTGGATGATGTTGCCGTATTTGAACAGTATCTCAGTAGACGCGGCTGCATTCTTCTGGAGACTATTGACAGCCCACAAGATGGCCTGCAAATCCGGAGCGCGAGTCAGAAGCTGGAATGTACCGGGCTCAAACGTCACTTCTTGACGGAGCGAAACGCTCTTCAACTTCATGCCGGGCATCAGGCGGAGAATTGCGTACTTGCCGGCGACGTGAATGAGATTTGGCCTGCGTGTTACGGGAATGTGTGGATTCTGTAGATAGTATTCGTTGAGGTGGCCGAGAAGTGTCTCGCCGCCGATCCCGTCATTGGCATATACAATCTTGTAAGGCCATTCATCATAGTTGGGGATTTCGATCGTGAATGACGCTCGATCTTCCAATGGCTGCATCGGGGGGATCGAAGCAATGCCAGCTAATGCGTCGTGAAGCTCTTTCTTGCCGAGGGTTGACTTGATCGACGCCACTCCGAGCGTGCCTTCAACCGGCGAGAACGATTTGCCACTCCCGTCTTCGTTGTGGAGGTTGAAACGAGGAGCGGTGTCGGTCGTGACGATGACATCGAGCTGTTTTGATTCAGTTCCATCTTCGTGAAAAAGAAAACCGCCCAAGAAGACGTTGCACTTCGATGGCGCGTGCTGCTCAAGGAAGCGGGCGTATATGCGTTCGCGTGCCTGCCCGATATCGGTGGAGTTTGGGAATACGGAGGCCGCTTGAGCGTCGCCACGAAGGACTTGTGCGACGCGCTGATAGTATTCACGTAGTCGTGTATAGAACTCACGTGCCATCTGTGAGACCTATTAATGTTTATCGAGACCTCGATAACGCGCATAAGCGGAATCGTAAGATTTGACCCGAGTGTATCCGGAATCGCCACTTGCAGCAAATTTCGCGACACACCTCATGTGCGCGACTCACTTATCTTTCGTTAATTCAACAGTGACACCGAATTGATTGTCGAAAGCTCGCTCCTCTTCGAAGCTGAGGATCTTGCAGGCAAGGCCGCCCTCTTCGTAGTAGATACGTCCCGCACGAACTTCGTCCACGACCTGTGCGATGTAGTTGCGTACCGACGGATAGAAGACGTACGAAATGCCGGAGTAAAAAAACGACCCCTCGGACTCCGCTCGCTCCG
>CALFYU010000018.1 GCA_937952455.1 uncultured Planctomycetaceae bacterium | reverse complement strand
CCGGGCACGGCCGAAGAGAAACTCGCGCAAATGCGGCGGTTCAACAATGATCTCCGCGCCGGCTCGGGCAACCCGGCTGCGGGAGCTGAAATGTTCAAAAAGCATTGCGCGACCTGCCACACGCTGTTTGACGAAGGAGGCAAGATCGGCCCCGATTTGACAAAAGCCAACCGCAGCGACCTGGCGGCCCTGCTGGCAAACATCGTCGACCCCAGCGCGGTGATTCGCAAGGAATATCTCAGCTATGTCGTGGAAACGACCAGCGGACAAGTCGTGACGGGCATCTTGGCCGAACAAGACGCCGCTTCGATCACGCTGGTCGACGCCAAGGACAACCGCACAAAACTCCCGCGCGACAAGATCGAAGCGCTGCACGAATCGGCAACGTCACTCATGCCGGAGAAATTATTGGAACAACTCACGCCGCAACAACGTCGGGACCTGTTCGCCTATCTCCAAGGCAACGCCAAACCCAAGTAATGTAGGGCCGGTTCTACCGCCCGTCACCTCGGTGCCGGATCATCACGATTCCGTCCGGGTGAGGCTTGAGAATAATGCTCCCCCCTCAAGCCTGTCTCCTCAAGCCTCAAGCCTCACACGGCAGATGACGTCGACCACTTGCGACAACGCCGTCGGGCAGGCGCGGGTGTGCATCGCGCGGCGCATCTCCTGCCGTCGCGGTTCGTCATCGAGCAAGCCGCCGATCTGCTCGGCGAACACTGCTGCGGTTTCCTGGATATCCGGTTGTTCTTCCACGATCTCGGCGGCACCGGCCGAAACGAACTCGCCCGCGTTGAGTCGCTGGTGGTCGTCGAAGGCATAGGGATACGGTACGGCGATCGTCGGGCATCCCGCGCAGGCCAATTCCGCCAGCGTGGTCGCCCCGGCCCGCGTGACCGCCAATCCGGCCTCCGCATAACGCCGCGGCATGTCGGAAAAAAACGGCGCCGTCACATGTTCCACGCCCAGTCGCTGGTATTCATCCTCGACGTGCCGCCAATCGTTGATCCCGGTTTGGTGCACGATCGTCCAACTCTGGAGTTTGTCGCCCAACATCTCCGCGGCGGCAATCATCGCGTGGTTAATCGCCGTCGCTCCCTGGCTGCCGCCCAACACCAGCAACGTCCGCCGCTGGTCGGCATAACTCGAAGCCACCAGGGCGGCGATGTCGGGATGCACCGGATTGCCCGTCAATTCGATTGTTGCCGACGCCGGCAGGTACGTCGCCGTGGACGCGAACGACGTGCAAACCACGTCAGCGCGGCTGCACAACCAGCGGGTGGCCCGGCCGGGGACGGTGTTTTGTTCCAGCAAGATCACCGGAACTTGCCATTGCCGCGCCGCTACCACCGGCGGGACGCTGGCAAATCCGCCCAGGCCGATCACCGCTGCCGGGGGATGGTCGCGAAACAGCGCCCGCGCCTGACGCACCGCCCGCCAATTACGCCACACGAATTTCCAGGGCTGCAGCTTCGCCGTTTCCAACGACTCCGCCGGCAAGGCCGCATAGTCAAACCCGGCGGCGGCCACCAATTCCCGTTCCTGCGGCCGGCCCGCCCCGACAAATTGAATCGCTGCCTGCGGGTAGCGCCGCTGCAGTTCCCGCGCGACGTTCAACCCCGGCATCAAATGCCCGCCCGTACCGCCGCCGGCAAAACAGAAAGAAATCGAGCCGGTGGAAGGGGAGTCGGTCACGGTGCGGGGAGAATGGTTCGGCGAATAGGGAACATCGGTGGATTAGCGACGCCTACTGGTATACCGGCCCTCATCCCCGTCCCCTCTCCCGAGGGAGAAGTGGCTATAACTCCCTCTCCCTCCGGGAGAGGGTTGGGGTGAGGGGCGAACGACGTTTGTCTTCCGATTCTTGTGACATTGCCGGTTTCGCGTCCGAAATCAGCGGCGCCACAGGTTAGGGAGAAACGGCGAGCTTGACCAGGGGACTTGTGTTCGATGGGCGAGACGTGGTTGCGTGGAGGCTTTCGTCTTAAAACGTTCCGCCGACCGCTGAGTCCGGCAACGAGGGGGTCTTGCCGATGAGCCTTTGAGCAACATACTTGAAGACGTCTTCGTGTGCCGTACCGGCGACCGCCCCAGGCCCGGCTTCCAGAAAATGCCATTCCCCGCGTACGTCGCGCACAAAATCCGCCGCGATCAATCGAGACTGAAACGGAATGGCGACGGATTTTGCCATCGTGTGCAGCTGTTGGAGGTCCTCAGTTGTAGGTGGAAATCCATTGGGCTCTGGGACGGCGTGCAAATAGTGAAATCTCCATTCTGCCGGTTCGCCATCGACAATCCAGGTGCGAATCTCTTGCGGTGCGTCGCCAAACATCCATGGGCCGGCCGTTGCAATATCCAACCATTCGCGGGCGATGATTGGCGCATCCCAGCCGAAACTGCGGCGTAATAATTCGGCTTCATCACCGAGTTCTCTGAGGCTATTGACTTTCGCCTGCTGACAGCCCCGTTTCCAAGAGGATTTCGAGGTCCGGAGAAAAAGCGGAAAAGTCAAATCCCGGGGTAGTTCTTCATCGATTTTCAGCACGCAGGTTTTGGGCGTGCGCACTTGAATGCGATTAGTTTCCAGTTTGACGAACACATCATC
>CALFYU010000017.1 GCA_937952455.1 uncultured Planctomycetaceae bacterium | reverse complement strand
TGGATCGTGTAGAGAACACTGTATTCCCCTGGTTTCTCGATGGTTTCCAGGGCAGGGGCTAACACGTTCAAGTGGGCAACTTCGTCCGGTTTGAGCGTCCAGCGGATCATTTGGGGAAAACCTGTGAAGAACGTACCTCGGACGGAAACCTTGTTGCCGGCGGCGTCCGTCACGCGGATATGATCGTCCTGCCGCGCAACCGCGCTCACAAAGGTTATCGGTTTGTCGTCGACGTTTTTGACGTGAAATACCACGCCGAGTTGAGTTTCAATAGGAACTCCGGGCGCAACAGTTGGATCGTCGTCCACGTCCTCAGGAGTTCGAAATTCGATGGCCGCTTGCAATCCCTTGGTCACAGGTCCCCAAACCAACTGCTGTGGTTTCGACTCTGCTGGGTCGGCGGCGACGGCGAATTCGATCGTGTTGGACGCAACTTCACTGGGCCATGTTTTCGCTCCGGGCAGTTCGGGCCACTTGCGTTTGATGCGCGCCAACAAGTTTTGTTCGGGACGCCGATAGCGAACCGTCGCGCGGAAGCGTCCTGGCGGCAAGTCATGCTGCAGCGGCGCCATGAATTGTGCCGGGCGCAGCAACCACGTCATTGATTCGTGCGGTGCCAAACGATGAGTGGAGAGGTCGGGCAACATGTCGTTCAACGTCACAAACTCTCGCTGGGTTCGTGGAATGGGCTTTCGGTCCGCATCGGTGAACTGAAACTCAAACAAATGCGGCGCGAAACCAGCCGAGTTCAGCTTTCCCTTTGCCTTGCGATAGTTTTCGCCATACCGCGTGCCGAGCAGCATGACAGGCCGATCGCTGACGTTCTTAATCTCAACTGCAAACGTTACATCATCGCCTGAGGCAAATTCGCCGACGGTCTTGGTCAAATCGGGCAGCTCTTCGTCCGAGTCGGGAGACACCGGCACCAAGCGGCACCGGAGACCGTTCATCTCGGGGCCGAAATCGGGCAACTTCTCATCTGCCTGTGCTGATTGCTCGGACTCGTTGGCAGCCGCTGCGACATAGTCGTTGGCGATCGCCAATCCCCAAATCGCCGACAGGCAAACGGCAAACAACCCGACCGTCGTCCACGGCGAACCGGCGGTGGCCGTCGTCCGCAGGCCGACGATGCGGGCGATGCGGGAGGAGAGTGAGCTATCGTTCGCGCCGAGCGCAAACGATGTGCCGGTGCGAGGCAGTTCTGCCACGGCGATGAGCGCGCGGCCGTATTCGGCACGGTTGTCCAGCGCGCTGACGACGAGGTCGTCGCAACAGTTCTCACGCTCGATGCGCACCCGCCGCGACAACCACCACACTGCGGGGTGATAGAAGAACAGCGTTTCCCACAGCACTTGCACGACATTGACTGCATAGTCGTGCCGGTGGATGTGGGCCAGTTCGTGCGCCAGGATCGCTTCTAATTGGTTCGCCGGTAGACCCGTCACGGCGCTTGCCGGCAGGAGAATCAATGGACGCAGATACCCGATCGCGGCCGGTCCGCCGATGAGCATCGATTGCAGCACCCGTACCGAGCGCCGTAGTCCCAGGCGGGCAGCGGTATGTCGCAACGATTCCTGGATGGACGGTGGAACCTGCGAGACCCCTTTGGTCCGCAGCCGCCGAATTGTCAGCCAACTGACCAGCGGGCGAAGGGACAACAGCAGCACGCCGAGACACCAAAACGTAACAAGTTCGCCAAACCAGGGGCGCAATGATTGAGAAATAGAAAGCCAAGCGGTGAGGTCGGTTGTGGCGAACTGTTCGTTGGGGAGCGCTGAAGATTCCGGACTTGCCGGAGAGCGGTCCGTTGCGGACTCGGGCAATGTTGGCGGATCGAGTTTGTTGTTTTGTACCGGGGGAGCATCCAGAGAGGGCAGGGGAGCGGGCGGTTCGGCCGTGGCCGTCTCGGCAATCACTGGTTCCGTCGGAAGACTTGTCTCGATCAATGCACAAGTCGTCGCCGAAGCAGCGATCATCAACACCAAACTGCCGAGTAATGTGTTATACCGCACTGCCGCGGACGACTGGTGCAGGATTCGCAACAGCCCCCACATGACGGCGGCGATTAGGGCGAACTGCCACAAGGAATGCACGAGCACCCATCCTAGCCGCTCAATGACCGCTTCAGGTACCCAGCCGGCCAATGCGAAGTGCAGGTTCATGCTTGACCCTCCAATTCGTCGAGCAGGCGGCGGGCTTTTTCGATTTCGTCTCGCGAAGGCTTGCCGCTGGCCAGCGCTTGTAGAACCAGGCTCATCGCCGAGCCGTCGTAGACCTTGTCGATCAATTCGCCGAGCATCCGCTTGCCCGCTTTTTCGCGGCTCAGTGCAGGGCGATAGATGTAGGGTTGCGATTTTTCATCGCGGCGGACCAACCCCTTTTGCAGCATCACCGAGAGCATTTTCACGGTGGTCGAGTAGTTGGTCCCTTTTTCGGCTTCGAGCCGGCGATGGATTTCGCGGACGGGACTCGGTCCGAGGTCCCACAGAATCCGCAGGATTTGCAACTCAACTTCCGTCGGTTGCGACGAGCTGGGACGGGCCATGACGTTCCCTTTGCATTGAGCAGCCAGCGAGCGGAGCACGGGGAGAGATAGCGAATTGTTTCGCTAACGACCAGTGTAGCGAAGGAATTCGCTGCGCCAAGGGCAATTGGCGAAAAATTTCGCTACGCCGCCCCGCCCGTATGCCCCCGATCGCCGCGAACGCTCTGTTGGGCCCTTGGTCGCATCTCAATGCATGCCGTGCGGCGCAGGCTGATAGGTCGCAGGATCACCGAAGCGGCGGACGATTTCGGCGAAGATTTCTCCTTTGGGGATGTCTTCGTCGGTTTCCATGACTCGGTGGTAAAGGTCGGCGGGCAAGACGCGCATGGCGGTCATCAAACCGGCCATCGACATCGCGACCGGTGCCCGCATGCCTTTCATTTCTCGCGCCGCCCAGATTTTGTCCATCGATTCCTTGGACATGTGCATCCCCTGCATTTTTTGCGGGTATCCCGGCGGTTCTTCGCCGAGCGCCGTTTTGGAGACGACCGCCTGAGGGACGGAATTGAGATTCGCCAAATATCGATCGACGGAGGTCCCCTGCCGAATTCGCGGGCCGACCTGCTCGACCATGTGATTCATCATGTGATGCACCATGTGACAGTGGAACATCCAGTCGCCGGGATTGTTGGCGATGAATTCAAAATTGCTCGCTTGGGCGACGGCGATCAACTCGGTGTTGCGCGGAATCCACGCCGACTTAGGAGCCCGCGCCCCTTCGTGGCCGGTCAGCCAAAACGTGTGCCCGTGCATGTGGATGGGGTGATGCTGCATGGGGCTGAAATTGAGCAATCGCACTCGCACTCGTTCCCCATGCTTGCAGACGAGTGGGGGAAAGTACGGCCCGCTGCGTCCGTTGATCGTGTGCCAGTTCCAATCCATTCGCATCGAATCGGCCACGGTCTGGTTGGGTGGAATGAAGAAGTTTTGAAACAACAGCCCGAAGTCGCGGTCCACCGGAGGATCAAACGTTTTCCGTGGATGCACAATGACCCAACCGACCATTCCGAAAGCTTCCTGCATCGCCACATGCGTATGGTAAAAGAATGTTCCCTCCTCATGGACGTCGAATTCGTAGATAAATTCTTTGCCCGGCGGTATGACGTTTTGCGTCATCGTGTCCGCCCCGTCGTATTGCACCGGCATCTCGAAGCCGTGCAGGTGCACCGTCACAATCTCAGGCAGTTCATTGGTGACGATGATGCGAATGCGGTCCCCTTGTGTGATCTCAATCGTGGGGCCGGGCATCGAGCCATTAAAGCCCCAAACGTTCATCCAATAGCCCGGCAGGAATTCCCGCTGCACCGGTTGCGGCACCAAGTGGAATTCCTTAACCCCGTCCTTCATGACGAAAGGCAATTTGGGAATTTGCGGAGCATCGAACGGCGCAGGGCCTGCTTCCAGCGTGCGAAATCCGGGGACCAACTTTCCCAGATAGTAAGGGCTCTCCGGGTCGTTGCCACGGCCCGGCTTGTAGCGCGAGAAGCCATCATACTCCGCTTCGACGTGCGCGGGATGAGTCGCCGTAGGAGCCTCTGTCTTGTCGGGCGATGTCGTTGGTTCCGCTGGGGGCTCCTCCTGTGCACTGGCGGGGGCGCCGGATGCCCATAGCCCTGCAGCGGCAAGCGATCCGGTTTTCAAGAATTCTCGGCGATTGTTGGCAGCGGGCATGATTCTGGCCAATGGATTACGAAATCGATTTGTCAAATTCCCCAGCGCGTCGTGCGGCACCCGTGCCAAACGACACATGCAATTGTCACCGCGGTTTGGGGACCGCGTCGATGTGTCCCGGTGGGATCGGCGTTGGCGGAGTCTCTAAGCCGCCGTGCAGCAGATACCCAATCAGTAGGACCTCCGCTTGCCGCCAGGCGACCAGGTGTTGCACATATTCTGCCTTCAATTTGAAGTATTCCTCTTGTGTATGCAGGACCTCGGGCCAGGCGATGCGGTCTTCGTCGTAGCTACGGAGTTGCAATTCGTAGGCAGCAGCGGCTTCGGGGATGATCACTTCAGAATAATTCTTGGCAAACTGCAAAGCGGTCAGATAGTCGCGATAGGTCTTCGCCAAATCCTGTTTGAGCATCAATTCGATCCGCCGCACTTCCCCCTGCTGCCGGGAATAGTCCGCCTCTGCTTGACGGATCGTCCCTTGGTTCCAGTCAAAAATTGGCACGTCGATGCCGATCCGCGCAGTCGCCACCGTATCGGAGGTTTCAAAGTTGCGCCCGGCGCCCCCTTCGAGAAACAGATCCGAAATCGGTTGAACGGTCTCGCGGCGGACGGTGATGCGGTCGCTTTCGAGTTTTTGACGGGCCGCCTGAATCTGCGGTGATTCGGCAATCAGTCGACCGAGCACCTCCTGGTAATCGATCGGCGTCAAATCTCCTTCCAACGGAGTCGCCAAGGGCGTCAACGGCAGATCGATGGCGACCAGCGCGGCCAGCGATTCAAACGACTGATGATAGTCGTTCTCGCGCTTCAACAACTCAAGCCGCGCCTGCTGCAGTGTCACGTTGGCCATGTGCACGTCGACGCGCGTTGCCTGCCCGACGTTATATTGTTCGCGGGTGGTGAGCAGCTTGTCTTCGGCGACCTTTAACAACTCGCGTTGGATTTGCACCAATTCGAAATCCGCGCGCGTACGAAAATAGTACCGGCGGACGTCATTGAGTACGCGGTATTGTTGTTGAAGGGCATGCCACTCTGCGGCGCGGGTCATCGCTACGTATTTGGCGCGGCTCAACTCCAGTTTGCGTCCGGTGATAATCCGTTGTTGGACCGTACCGCCGACAAATTCCCCCGGCGTGCCTTCGATATTGATCTGCTCCTGCACATAGCTAAAGCGCGGATTCGGCCACAGCCCCGCCTGGATCGCTTTGCCCAGTTCCCCTTGGATCTGTCCCTGTGCTTGCAATAGCGTCGGGTTGTTCTCGCAGGCCAACGCTTCGAGCAATTCCATCGTCAGCGGCTCGCCGGCCGCATCGAGTTGCTTGTTGATCTTGATCGCTTCCGGTTCGGTAGGCACCGCCGGCGGACGAAGAAACGTTTTTCCAGCTTGCATCTCGGTCGACGAGGACCGTGACCTTGGTTCGGAGGGCACTTCAGCGGCCACGCGCTGAACGTCTTGGTCACGGCTTTCGACAAACGACGCATTTTTCTTCGAGCGAGACGCGATCGTGGAAGTGGGGTGCGGCGACTGCTTTGACGCCGTCTCAGCGCTGGCGCAGCCCACCGCTGCAAGCAATAAGGCCAACGTGCCTGTGGTTTTCAATCGTCCGGCATCCATGCCGCAACAGTCCTTTCACCGGTGACGGTCGTTTCCGCGAATGATCCATTTTCGTGAAAAGCGAATCGCGTGATCGGCGCAGCGGCCGTTGGGGCATTCGTAAAGCGAGTTGCACGGGTCGTCGCCGCAAGGATTCGTCCCGTAGTACAAAAACCCGCCGTACTCTCCACAACCCGGCGCACAGGGACGGGGACCGCAACATCGCAGTCCGGCCAAGGGGGGCAATGCCTTGCGAGTCACACCGCCCACGGCGAAGGGCGAATTCACAACCGATGCCGCGTGCGGCGCCGCCGAATATTCAAGCTCCGCCGTTGCGACGTTTTGCGTCCCAACGCCAAGGATCACGATTCCGAGCCAAATTGAGTGTCGGACGCCCATTCTAAGATACCTTCGCCGTGACTTAGCCGTATTGAATAGCTACGCAATCGCGTGTTTCATCAGGTCGTATCGACGTTCGGATCATCTGGCATGGGTGTGTCTCTACTCTACGTCTCCAATCGTTCTCAATGATCGGAAATCCCCCCTTCTAAGTTTCCCAACCAATGCAACCAGATGACTGCTGCCGAGGACTGCCCCCGGTCGACGGGTCGTGAAGGGTGCCGGCTCGTCGATACAGCCCGCCTAAATTGCCGACTCGGCCATGCACGGGGACTTTCGGGTAACGACCGAGTGAGGTTTTCCCCCGGAACACGGGGCTTATCGCCCAGGGATTCGAGCTGTTGTAAGTGCTTGTGCGAAATAGCGTTGCGTCGCAACGCCTTCCGCGGCCCACGAAAAACGCGGAATTTCGTGGATGTTTGTGGTCGGCCCCCCTTGTCCGCCTACAAATCCTTTGGACAGCAGCACAGAGGCTGGCGTCGCGGTTGGTTGCTATGTCTCGTCCATCATTTTTTCTCCGATTCATCAAGCGCTTGCTAAGATTCCGGCCAAGGCGTACACCATGAAATTAGCGGTGATTGGATCGGGGATTTCCGGACTGGTCGCGGCGTATCGGCTCTCGCCGCACAATGACGTCACGCTTTTCGAGTCCAACTCCTATCTTGGGGGGCACACAAACACCGTTGACGTCCGAATCGATGGGGAACGTCACCGAATCGACCCCGGGTTTATCGTATTTAATGATCGGACATATCCCAACTTTTGCCGACTCTTGGACGAACTCGGCGTCGACTCCGTTCCCACCTCGATGAGCTTCAGTGTCACCTGCCGCAAGACAGGTTTGGAGTATAACGGGTCGACACTCAATGGACTCTTTGCCCAACGCAGTAACTTATTGCGTCCGGGTTTTTATCGTATGCTGCGGGACATATTGCGGTTCAACCACGACGCCCCACGGATATTGTCCACAAGTGCTCGCGAGGCGATGACCGTCGCCGATTACGTTCGGCAGCACGGCTACTCGCGACAATTCGTGGACCATTACCTACTTCCGATGGGAGCGGCAATCTGGTCCTGTCCACCCACTACGTTTGGACGATTTCCGATTCGTTTTGTCGTTGAATTCTATGACAATCACGGATTGCTGAGCCTGTCCGACCGCCCGACGTGGCGTGTCGTGCGCGGAGGGTCGTCGAATTACGTGTCGGAAATCGCCCAGCGGCTGCGTGGCGAAATACGCCTGAATTGTCCGGTCGCGACTGTGCGGCGAAATCCGAATTTCGTGGAATTGGTTGACGGCCGCGGCCGTTGCGAACGTTTCGATGAAGTTATATTCGCCTGTCACGCCGATCAAGCGCTGCGGATTCTCGCCGACGCGACGCCCATAGAAATGGACTTGCTTAGTGCCTTTCCCTATGAAACGAGCATGGCTGTATTGCACACGGACCGTTCGGTGTTGCCCCAGCGTCGTCGGGCTTGGGCCAGTTGGAATTACCATCTGCGAGACGGTGGCCAGCGGAGTGCGACCGTAACGTACTATATGAACAAGCTGCAGCACATTCACTCGCGGCATGATTTCTGTGTGACGCTCAACGAAACCGATCGGATCGATCCGGCTCGTGTGCTGGGCCGTTTTAAGTATGGCCATCCAGTCTTCACCACGCAGCGAAAATTGGCGCAGAGCCGACATCAGCAGGTGATTCGCTGCGGCCGGACATCGTTTTGCGGTGCGTATTGGGGAAATGGATTTCACGAGGACGGCGTGAATAGTGCTCTGGCGGTATGTCGACGTTTCGAGTCTCAGCGGATCGAGATTCCCTCTCCGCGGGCGCCTGCGTCAACTGCACTCCGAGAGGTCGTTTGATCATGCAGAGCTGCATCTACGAAGGCCGGGTGATGCACCGTCGCTGCCGTCCCATCTTGCATAGCTTCCGCTACGGAGTGTCCCTGCTTTATCTAGACTTGGCCGAGCTGGATTCTGTATTCGACCAACGTTGGCTTTGGTCCAGCCGACGGACGGCGTGGGCCCGCTTTAGCCGCAGTGACCATGTGGGCGATATCAACGTCCCATTGGACGTCGCCGTACGCGACCTCGTGGAAATGAACACGGGCCGGCGGCCCCGAGGCCCCATACGTCTTTTGACAAACGTTCGTTACGCCGGGTTTCTGATGAATCCGCTCAGCCTGTATTATTGTTTCGGCCAAGTAGTTGAGCGCGTCGAGGCGGTGGTCGCCGAGGTGAACAACACGCCGTGGGGCGAACAGCATTGTTATGTTCTGCGGCCACAACACAATTCTAACGCGTCTCGCTTTCGTGCAATGCATGCCAAAGACTTTCACGTGTCGCCGTTCATGTCACTTGAGCAGCAGTACCGTTGGGCGCTGACGCCACCGAGCGATCATCTGTCGGTGAACATCGAGAGTTTCAAGCATGGCGTAAAACTGTTTGGGGCGCGCATGACTCTCGCTCGCCGCCCCATTACGGGCAAGAATCTCGCACGCATGTTGATGCGATATCCGTTGGCGTCCGGACAAATATTCGCCGCCATCTACTGGCAAGCACTGCGGCTGTGGTGGAAGAACTGTCCGTTTTACCCGCATCCCAACGCTCCCAAGAAATCGAAGGTCCCCGCATCATGACTCAATTGCCCGCTGAGCGGCCCCCTCTTACCAGCTTGCGCCGCTCCGCGTTCCCAACTCGGCCTACCAGTCGCTACTGCGCAAGCGATCTTAAGTCGCGCTTGTGCAAAGCCGCGTTGATCCGCGCGTTGCGCGGGCTGAAACGCGGCCGACTGACGGTACTTGACGGCCCCGACGCATTTGGTTTGGGCGAGAGTCAAGCGGGCGGATTGCAGGCCAGCATCACGGTGCACGATTCGGCTTTTTACACGCAGACAATTCTAGGCGGCAGTCTAGGCGCTGCGGAATCGTACTTGCGCGGCGATTGGAGCTGCGACGACCTGACGCAATTAATGCGAATTCTTGCCCAGAATCTGGACGCGGTGCACCAATTCGGCCGCGGTTGGGGGAAGCCGGCGACTTGGGGCGCACGTGTTCTGCACAAAATCCGGCGCAATACACGATCCGGGTCGCGGCGGAATATTCACGAGCACTACGACCTGGGCAACGATTTTTTTGCACTGTTTCTGGACGAGACTATGCAATACTCCTCGGCGATATTCGAGGATCACCAGACGGCTTTGAAAGATGCTTCGGTTGCGAAAATGGACCGCATTTGCCGCAAATTGCGGTTGCGGCCTGACGATCATCTCCTGGAAATTGGAACCGGATGGGGAGGCTTCGCCCAATACGCCGCAATCAACTATGGCTGTCGCGTGACGACGACCACGATTTCTAAAGCGCAGTTTGACTATGCGCGTTCCCGCATCGCCGCAGCCGGATTAGCGGATCAAGTCACGATCTTGCTCGAGTACTACCGGGATCTACGCGGTAGCTTCGATAAGATCGCCTCCATCGAGATGATCGAAGCGGTGGGGCATGAACATCTAAATGGCTTTTTTCGCAAGTGCGGCGAATTGTTGCGCCCCGACGGCGCGATGCTGTTGCAGGCCATTACCATGCCGGACCGGCATTATGGGCGGTATCTGAAATCGGTCGATTTCATACAACGTTACATTTTTCCGGGGGGGTGCCTGCCGTCGGTGACGGCGATGAATCAAGCCATCGCGTCGCAAACGTCCATGCGCCTCGTGCATTTGGAAGACTTCGCGGCACATTATGCCCAAACGCTGCGGTGTTGGCGCGACCGATTTTGGAATCGAATCGACGACGTGCGGGCCCTCGGTTATTCGGAACGATTTATCCGCATGTGGCACTACTATTTGTGTTATTGCGAAGCGGCGTTCTGTGAACGTACGACAGGCGTCGTGCAGATGCTGCTGGTGCAGCCGGACTGCCGCATCGACGGGTTTCGTGATTCGTAAACATCGGGGACACATTGCCAATGTCATTTCATCTGGTGAACACCGCGTTGGACGCGATCGAAAACGGCTATTTGCCCGATGCAGCGATACGCTATGGGATCCGCCGTCTGCTGAAACAACGGCTGCAGTTAGAGAGTCGCGGAACCTGCGAGGAACAGCAGGAGCGTTTCGAGTAGTTTCTCAGAACAACTCGCCAGGAGCCAATTGCGCCGCATCCGGAAAAGGCGAACGAACAGCACTACGAACTCCCGGCGGAGTTCTTCGAGCAAGTCCTC
>CALFYU010000016.1 GCA_937952455.1 uncultured Planctomycetaceae bacterium | reverse complement strand
TAAGTCGAGGGCAATCAGCAACGGGTCCCCTTCGAGTCCGGGAAAGGCAATATTCAGCGTGTTGGGCAAACGATGTGACTGCGAACCGTTGACGATAACCGGTGCGCACCGCTCACGCAATCCCGCCTGCAGGCGATCGCGGAGCTGCGTCATGTGTGCCATCCGCCCGGCCTGTTCCGCAGTAAACATTTCTAAAGCCCGCGCCATTCCGGCGATCAGTGCGACCGGTTCGGTGCCGGGCCGCCGCTCCATTTCCTGGTGCCCGCCAAACATCAACGGCGTGAGCACCCGGTCCTCGCGGACCAGCAAACAGCCGACTCCCCGTGGCCCGTGAAACTTGTGTGCGGCGATGCTCAACGCGTCGACTCCCAACTCAGCGAAATCAACGGGAATCTTGCCGGCCGCTTGAACACCGTCAGCATGCAGCGGCACGCCGTGCTCCCGGCACAAATCCGATAGTCGGCCGAGGTCCTGAATCACCCCTGTTTCGTTGTGTGCCAAAATCACCGTCACAAGTTTTAACTCGGACCATCGCAAATCGTCCCATTGATCTTCGATGAAACGCCCCTCGCCGTCGATATCCAGGAAGTGCAGCTTCCATCCGCTGCGCTCGAGGTCACGGCAGGTCTCCATCGTCGCCGGATGTTCCCCGGGCGTCAGCGCGATGGTGCCGGGCTTTGTTCCCGCAAGTCCACGAATGGCGAGGTTGATCGACTCAGTGCCGCCGCTGGTGAAGAGAACTTCCTGCGGCGCCGCACCCAAAGCGGCGGCAAGCGACTCGCGAGACTCTTCGAGAATCTTGCGGGCGGCGCGTCCGGCGGCATGCCGGCTACCGGGATTGGCATAGGTTTCGCTGTAGTGGTGCCGCAAGAGGTCGATCACTTCCGGCAACGGCCGCGTGGTGGCGTTGTTGTCGAGATATATCGGTGGCTTGCTGGCGGACATGAGGAATGATCGAGTTTGGGACGCTCTGGACGTGTGGACCGCTCTGTTTTACTCTGAGAGCGACCGGGATCACAAGGTGCCGAACGCGCCGATCTCCCGGTTGCGGCCCGCAAACAGTGGCATCCCGTGCGGCGGCGGTTTAGGATGCAAGAGCGCGATTCCCGCGCTTTGGCGACTTGGCAAATTGTTTCACGATCCTCACGGCGCTTCGCGCTCGTTTGCATGAGTTCCAATAATCCCACATCCAGCGACGCGACGGCCGTCGTCGAGTTGCACAGCGCGATCGAAACGCCGGAAAACGTGGTGCTGACCTATCGCATGGCGGGACCTGCGCTCCGCTTGTGGGCTTATCTGATCGACACGGTCCTGCGGGGCATGGTGCTGTTCGTGGCGTTCATTACTGCGATCGTTGCGGAACTAGCCATCGAAGGCGTCCCGTTTGGCATCTGGCTGTTGCTGTTGTTCATGATGGAATGGGGCTACTTCGCCATCTGCGAAGGATTTTTTCGCGGCAAGACCATCGGCAAGCACGCGATGAACATTCGCGTAATCCGCGAGGCGGGATACCCCATCAGTTTTTGGTCGGCGCTGTTGCGCAACTTTCTCCGCGCGGCCGACATGCTTCCGCTATACGGCATCGGATTTATAACCGCGGTCGTATCGGGCAAGTTCCGCCGCTTGGGGGACCTGGCCGCCGGAACGGTGGTGATCGAAGAGCGCAAAGTGCGGCTCCCGCGCGAACCGATCATCCTGGAGAAAATCCAACCCCTCTCCCGCTCCGACATCGGAACGTACGTTCCGCCGCACCGGACGTTGGCCGTGATCGAAGAATTCTTACAGCGGCGATTCGTGCTCACGCATCAACGCGGTCACGAGTTGGCGGCCCATTTGGCGGCGGTCTTGTCGCGGAAGCTCAATTTTCAGGGTGAGGCAAACTTCGTCGAAGAGTACCCCATGGCGTTTTTGGCCCGCGTGTACGTGACGTTCCATCCCACGCTCAATCGCGAGGCCGACGAGGACTTGGGAGGCAGCGCGGCCGACCTCCAACCTGTCTTCGCTGGCGGCAAAGGTTAACACCTGTAAGCGACATTCAAATGGGACAAGCCTCTTGATGATCAGCCAACGTGACTTCCGACGACAACGCAGCGGAGACTGGGCGCGGTTCGAGGCGCTGATCCACAAAATCGATAACAACGGTTGGAAAAAGCTGTCCGGCAGCGAAGCGTCGGAGTTCTCGCGGCTGTTTCGCGAGACCTGCCACGATCTGTCGATCGTCCGCACCCGCGATTGGGGAACGGGGCTGACCTCCTATCTCAACGAGCTGGTGACGAAGGGCCACAATATATTTTACAAGTCCCCCCCCACGCGGAGCCGCGACTTCGTCACATTTGTGTCCAGCGGTTTCCCACGGGTTTTTCGGCGAAATATCTGGTTCTTCTTGGCGGCATCCGCCCTGTTTTTCCTGCCGCTGGCCATCACGTGGGTCGTCGTGCAGAATCGCCCGGAATTGGCGGCGCGGATCTTGCCGGCGCAACAGCTCGACATGATGGAAGAAATGTATGCCGAGGCTGAGTTTGAGGAATATGATGCGAGCCGAGCGGCGATGGGCGGATTCTACGTGCGAAACAACGTGGGAATCGCGCTGCGGTGCTTTGCGATGGGGGTCTTGCTGGGGACAGGCACGGTCTACGTTTTGCTGACGAACGGCATCATATTGGGCGCCGTTTCGGGGTATATCGTCGGTATGGGACACGGGGACAATTTTCTGAGCTTCGTCGTCTCGCACGGTTCGTTCGAACTGACGGCCATTGCGGTGGCGGGGGGCGCGGGATTGATCTTGGGGGACGCCATCGTCCATCCCGGACGCCAGTCGCGAATCGATTCGTTGCGGACCCGCGGCCTGGAAGCGGTACAAATCGCCTGCGGCGCTGCTGTGATGTTGATGGTCGCCGCCATGATTGAAGCGTTCTGGTCGCCGGCGCCGATCGCGGACGGGATCAAATACGCCGGCGGCGCGCTGTTGTGGCTGTTGGTCATTTTGTATCTGTCGCTGGCCGGACGCGGGGAGGTCGCCGAATGAAATTCGATCAGGCCCGCATCCGCTTGGAGCCGCTGAGCGTCTCGAACTGCCTCGACATGGCAGCGCTGTTCGTGCGGCAATATGCCAAACCGGTCGCCCAATTGATCGCCGCCTTCGCCCTGCCGAGCTGCCTGGCCGTTTTCTTGTTGTCCTATTACTACGAATACGATCTCCGCTTGCCGGTCGTGTTGTTTGTCCTGCTGACGTCACCGATGGGGGTGTTGTTAATCAGCGGGACAGCGGCAGCCTCGTTCGGGGAACCGTTCACCTGGAGCAGCGTACTCCGCCGCAGTCCCTGGCGGATTGTGCGGCTTTGTGCGTTGGGATTGCTGCTGCGGCTGGTGATCGGGGCCGCGATGGCGATGATGTTGATGGAGGACTGGGACATGGCCATCCGCATCCTCGTCGGGATTGCCTTGATTCTTGTTCCCGGTGTGTGGCTGGCGATTCGCACGGGGTTTTTCGTGGAGCGGGCCTTGTTGGCCGATCTGTCGAATCATGCGCACGAAACGCGGGGCAGCAAATTGATTCGCAAGCAGTTCGGCGACCTGTTTGTCGGCGGCGGGATGATTGTCGCCTATTGCGGGCTGTTGTGGATCGTATTCTTCTTCGTGTGCGACCTGGCGATCGATTTCTTGTTCCAGATTCCCATCTTTCTCGCCCGCATCGGTCCCGACGGCGAGATGTGGTTCCTCATCGGCGGCGACCCCAAGGTGCTCTGCTTGATGACGTTCTGTGCATTTCTAGTTTATCCGCTTGGGCGACTGGCGTGGTTCTTCACCTACGTCGACCTCCGCGTGCGCCGCGACTGCTGGGACATGGAACTGCAAATGGCCCAGGAAGCCGAACGCTTGGAGGGCGCAATATGAACGATCGGAGCTATCGCGGCGTCTGCCCGGTCTGGCTATTGGTGTGTCTGTTTGTCGCCTTGCCTCGCCCGCTGTCCGCCCAAGAGGAGCCCGCGTCGACTTTCCAAGACCCCTATGAGGTGCGCGACGAGATCGAGGATATTTTTTCGTCGCCTGAGTTTCGCCAGCTGAAGTATGAACGCACGGACGCGGAAATCACCGAATCGGATTACGAACCGGGGGAGCTGCCTGAGTGGGTGAAAAAAACCGCCGAAACGATCGCCAATATTCTCGGGCCGACGTTGTCCTTCTTTTTCTGGATCGTTGTTGCCGTGATCTGCGCGTTGATTGCCTACGTGATCTATGTCGGCATTACATCCCACCAGCGACGCCGCCGAGTCGAAGGCTGGGTCCCCGATGCTTTCGAGGAGGGAACCGCCGAGCAGTCGCCGGGGGAATTGTCGGCGGATGTTTATCTCAATCGTGCCGCCGAATTGGCCGCTGCCGGAAGAACGCGGGAAGCGATTGCACAACTGCTGTTGGGAGCGATGAGTTCCATCGAGCGGGAAGGACTGATCCGTTTCCGCCGCGGCTTGACCTGCCGGGACTATCTCCGGGCGGCCCGGTCTCGGGAGGATTGGTACGGCGCACTGCGGCAGATCGTGGGGATCTACGAACCGATCTGCTTCGGCCGCCGAGATCCGCACCCGGAACATTATGAAACCTCATTGGCCGGTTATCTGGGGGCGGTCCACGTGAGGTGGATCGTCTACGATTTTCTCCTGGTTGTGGCTGGCGGGATTGCTGGCGCTGTTGTCGCTGCACTTCTGGTTTCCGAACATCTCGCGGCGGCCGCTGAACGACACATACAGCACCGAGCGCGAGGGGAAGAAGGCGTTTTATCTGCTCGAGCAACGGCGGTTCGACTCAGTCACCCGCAACGACAGTTCCCCCGTCGGGGCGGTAGCGGGGTTATTCGAGGACGATGTGGTCTGCCTGCTGGGTCCCGGCCGGCAGCCGGATCGCCGCGAGTGGGAGGTGCTGTTGGATTGGGTCGAGCGCGGAGGGTCGCTGGTATTTGCCGCTCCGTATGGAGAGCCCGCGGTAAACATTGAAGAATTGGGCATGAAGGTCGAACCGCTGGTCGATTTTGACTTGGATTTCAATGAAATGCTGAAACAGGCGCAGGAGAACCAAGACGAACCGGAGGAAGTCCAGACGACGCTGTTCGGCGGCGGTGAGTTGCGCTGGCGGTCCTTCGGAAAAGTGACCGGCACCGGCGGCGATGTGATTGTGGAGTATGATGGTGAACCGCAAGCGGTCCTGAAATCCTACGGCGCCGGCCGCGTCCTGCTGATCGCTTCGGACGATATCTTCTCCAACGCATCGCTGGCATATAAGGACAACGGCATTCTGGCGCAGCGGTTGGTGGAGTCAGTCGCTTGGCCGGAGAGTTACATCGTATTCGACGAATACTTCAACACCGTCGGCGCACCGAAAGTCGTGGGACTGTTGTTCGATCCGTTCCTGCGTCCGTTGACCGTACAGGCGGCGGCGGTACTGCTGCTGTTCGTGTGGTGCGGTTCGCGGCGGTTCGGGCGGCAACTGCCCTCGATGTATCATTCGCGGCACGACATCGCCGACCACACCGATGCGCTGGGAAACATGTACTACCGCACGGGCGACGGTCGGGCCGTCGTTCGCAGCTACTTCGAGCAATTGCGGATGGAGCTGCATTTTCGCCACCTGTCGCTGACCGATAAGCAAGCTATCGAGTCTCTTGCCCGCCGCGCCGGTCAAGATCCCCAACAGGTAAGGGAGTTATTGGCCCGCACGCAGCGGGTGATCGACGGGGCGCCCATCAAGCGCCGCGCCGCTGCTGAGATCATTAGTGATCTCGCAGAACTCCGTGCCGGCCTGCGACGCTCGCCCGCGAAGGCGTGAGTCTTTGCGGATGGATTCTTAGCCACGGATGAAACACGGATCAAACACAGATGTTGGTGTACGGCTGCAAGATCCCAAACCGGCGGCTTGCCGTCGTGCACGGCGCTGCATCATAAAAAAGGGCGAGAACGCATAGCGGTTCTCGCCCTTTTTGTATTTTTTCGATCTCGTCGCTGCTCGTGAAGCAGCAGAATGTTATGCCTTGCCCAATTCCCAACGGGTGAAGGCCACCGCTTTGAGGCCGGCGTCGTCCAAGGCTTTTTCGACCGTCTTTGAGTCGTCTTTGGCGAAGGCCTGCGCCACCAATACACCCTCTTCGTCGTAGAACTTTTTCATTTGGCCGTCGACGATTTTTTCGATGATGTTCTCCGGCTTGCCGGTGGCTTTGGCCTTTTCGGACAATTCCTTGCGCTGGGCTGCCACCGATGCCGCGTCAAGTTGATCCGGCAAAGTGACCTTGGGCTGCAAGGCGGCGACGTGCATCGCCATGTCTTTCAGGATTTCATCCGACTTCGGCGTACCGCTGGCTTGGAACAACACGCCGGTTTTGCCGTCGTGATGCACGTACGATCCGACCGGGCCGGCGACCTTGACGATGCGGCCGACGACCATCTTTTCACGGATCTTATTCGTGATCTCTTCGTGGAGTTCCTTAAGCGTCATGCCGGCACGATCGGGAACCGGCTGGGCCAACAACTCCTCAGCTGTCTTGGCGCCCGGGCCAGTGAGCAGTTGTTTCGCGCACTGCTCGCCGAGAAAGTTGAAGTCCTCGCTCTTGGCGACCGGGTCGGACTCGCACATCATCTCCACCATCGCGCCGGCGCTGCCGTCCTCGGCAATCGCCACGACGAATTTGCCCTCGGCGGTGACGTTGTCCTTCCGCTTGTCCATCACTTTGCCGACTTGTTCTTTGAGGATCGCTACAGCCCGCTCCTCGTCGCCGTCGGCGGCGACCAGCGCCTTTTTGCAATCCATCATCGGGAGATCCGTCCGCTCCCGCAGTGCCTTCACAGCGGCAGCTGTGATTTCTGCCATCGTGCCTACTTTCTTTTATCTATTGTAACCACTCTGCCGCGTGCCGCCCCGCGCGCGCCCGCGGTTTGATCTCAATTTTGGGTGCCACTGGTTTTGCCAGTGCCGGATCACCCTGTCGGAATGCCACACAAAACACTGGCCGAGCCAGTGGCACCCCGATTCGTTGGCGTGATCATGCCCGACATCGATGCGTATAAAGTTAGAGCGACGGAACCGGGGCAGGTTCGGGGGGCTCGTTCGCTTTGTCGTCTTTGGGCACATTGACTTTGCCCGCATTAATCGCCTGGGCTAGGTGCTGCAAAATCAGATGAATCGAGCGGATGCTGTCGTCGTTGCCGGGAATCGGCAGGTCGACGACGTCGGGATCCGAGTCGGTGTCGATCAACGCGACGACCTTAATCCCCCGAATCCGGGCCTCATGTACGGCGTTCTTCTCTTTGCGGGGATCGATGACCACCAACACCTCCGGCAGGCGGTTCATCGTGCGAATGCCGCTCAAGTTGCGGAAGATCTTGGACCGCTCGCGATTGAGCGCCGACTGCATTTTCTTGGAGTAGGTCGCCAGTTGGCCGCTCTCTTCGAGCGCCTCCAACTCCTCCAGCCGACGCAGCCGGCTGCGAATCGTGCGGAAGTTGGTGAGCGTGCCTCCCAGCCAGCGTTCGGTGACGTAGGGCATGCCACAGGCGTTGGCCGCCTGTTCCACCGGATCGGCCGCTTGGCGTTTGGTGCCGCAGAACAGAATCAAGCTCCCCTGCGAGGCGACCTGCGACAGATACTTCTTCGCCCGCAAAAGCCCGCGGACGGTTTCTTTCAAGTCGATAATGTGAATCAAGTTGCGGCGGCCATAGATATAGGGCCGCATCTTGGGATTCCACTTGCTGACGCGGTGTCCGAAGTGAACGCCCGCCTCCAAAATCTCCTTGACGACAATACTCGGCATCGAACGAAAGTCTCCTGTCCTTCGGCCGGCAAACGGCGTGACCGGCAGCGGCAGAGTAGGGCGGCTGCGTGCGGCAAACTCGTGTGCTGAGGCGGCTTTGCGCCCAGACGAGCTTTTGCGTCTTACCAGCGTGGCGGGTGTTGATGAAAGAGAATCCGCTGCGCTGGGACCCGCCGTTGACCCAGTGCGCATTTGGACATTTCGGTTCTTTAGGGGTGGATCGTAACGCTTCGGCGGAGTTTCGTCAAACAAGCGCGTTGCTTGAAGAACCAACGCTGTCGACGGACACAACCCAATTCATCTCAAAAACAGAAGTTGCCGCAATTCTTAACTTTGGCTAACATCCCGCCCGCTTCACCCCGGCAACATGATCGGGGCGGGAAATCATCGATTCGCCGGACCTGACGCAATCGCCGCAGGCCTCCGGTCATTTTGTGACTCCGGTCAGGGATCGACCGGAGGTAATGAGATCGCACATGCAGGACCGAGCGTGCGTCGCCGTCGCACAGACGATTGGCTCACCCTCGCCGCCCCCAGAGGGGGCGGTGGGCTGGGTGGCTGCGCGCAGTTCCTGGCGTCCGCACGAGATCGAGACGATTCTCAAACTGGGAGCCGGGCGGGCCGCCCAGGCCATGTTGGTCCGCGCCCGCGATGAATCAGGCGGCGAGCAGCTGTGCGTCGAAAAGGTGTTTCGCCCCGGGTGGCTGACCCGGGCGATTTATCGCTGTGCGTACCAAGCCCCCTTTGCCTACCAGAATTGCGAAGATGCGGTTCTGGCTAGTTTTTATCGGCGTCGCGTGGCAGCGAGGCTGGTTGACGTCTTAGTGAACGGCGCTCGGGTTGCCGAACCGTTGTACGTCCGCTGGGACCGGTCGGCGCGAGCCTATGTGTTGGGAAGCGAGTTGATTCGCGGTCGGGGAATCCGTCCGGCTCCGGCCGATCCCTATCAGCTGCGCCGCGCGCTGCCGGCCGCCCTAGGAGCGGCGCAGCACCACAGACCGGCGCCGGATGAGATCCACGAATTGCTGCGAGTGATGCACCGGCTGGAATCGCTGCTTCGCGACTGCGGCTTGGTCGGCTCCGGCTGGCAGGTGAGCCAGGCGGCGCTCGTTTCGACGGCGAATCTGCTGCGGACAAAATCCGGTTACGTCGTCGTCGATTTGGAATCGGGGATTCCGGCGATGCTGGTCCCCTATTACCTCGCCGCCGGTCGTCGGTTGAGGTCTTTTCCGCTGTTTGACGACATCGAACCGCGCAAGCTGCGCGCCTTTATCGAGCAGCATTGGCCGAAGTTGCAGGCGCGGCTCGGACGCGCAGGTCTTGGCCCGGTGAGCGACGACGTCGAGGCGCTGATCCTGAATACCGCCGGGTGGACACAG
>CALFYU010000015.1 GCA_937952455.1 uncultured Planctomycetaceae bacterium | reverse complement strand
ACTGATTAAAGTCGGTCGGTTTGACGAGATAGCTGTTCGCACTGAGTTGATAGGCCTGAGTAACGTCGTCGTGTGCCTTACTGGTCGAAAGAATAATGACGGGCAATAGCCGCAATTCATCGGTCGACTTAATGACCTTCAGTACGCTCAGCCCATCCACCTTGGGAAGCTTGAGGTCCAAAAGCAAAATATCCGGCCGGGGAAATTCGCTGGCATTCTGGAAGTCGCGGCGCCGCAACAGATAGTCGAGCACGGCTTCGCCGTCCGTGACATGCACGACGGAACTGGCGGGATGGTGCCCCTTAAAACTTCTAATCACCAATTTTGCGTGAGCGGCGTTGTCTTCGGCGAGTAGGATTCGTAGCGGCGAGCTGTTCATCGGCGACCCCATCGAAACTTAGCGACATGGTGGTAACGCCCCGGAAACTCCATTATGCCATGTTGACTACATTAAGGCAATGAGAAGGCAAAGGTACATCCGCTCTGTGCCCCTGCGGACTCCACCCAGATACGCCCCCCGTGTACCTCGATAATCCGTTTGACGATTGTCAGACCGATCCCCGATCCGGCACCGTCGGCATCGAGTTGCTCAAAGCGTTTAAAGACCCTCTCGTGATACTCAGGCTCGATGCCCATGCCGTTGTTCCGCACGTAAAAACACGTCTCTCCGTCGACCGTTCGTACGCCGATTTCGACCTGGGGATCGATCGGCGAACAATACCGGACGGCGTTGTCGATCAAGTTTTGCATCACTTCTAACAACCGTAAACGGTCGCCGACGATGGTCGGGAGCTTCGGAGCGACTGTGACATTCACTCCCTTTTGACGAATGCCGCCGGACGAGGTCCGCAAAACTTGGGAGACGATATCGCTCATATCGACCGCCTCGGATGGATTGGCGATCCGTCCCACGCGGGAGAGTTCCAAGAGACCATCCAAAAGTTGCGCCATCTTGTCGGCGGCCTCGCCGATCTCGTTCACGTCGTCCTTGACGGCGAGGGAATCCCCCGCTGCGAGATCCCGCTGCAGCATGCCCAGAAATCCCTTGATGGTCACCAAGGGGCTCTTCAGGTCGTGCGAGACCGTATAGGTAAACCGCTCCAGTTCGGCGTTTTTCGATTCCAATTCCTGAATCAGTGCTTCGCGAACATCCTCGGCCTTCTTCCGGTCGGTGATGTCGTGCGTGACGGCCAAGACGACTAGGCGGTGATCGGGCAATTGTAATGGAACCCCCCGCGTCTCCATGAATCGTCTCGTGGCGCGACGCCCCTCGACTTCAAACTCAAAGATCGCCTTCTCACCGGCACAAACGCGGTCGACGAAATCGCGATAGGCTTCGTGGTATTCGGCAACAATTAAATCGTAAACGCTGTTTCCGCGAACGTCGTCGAACGACTCGGCCTCAATCAGCGCCAGTCCGGGCGCGTTCATCTGCAGGACTGTCCCTTGCGGCGTATGCAGTTTGACACAGGCGGGAGTCGTATCGATGATCGCTCGCAGATGCTGTTCGCTGGCATGTAGCGCCTGTTCGGCCCGTTTGCGATCGGTGATGTCCTGCACCAATGCCGTAAAATATTCCACCGTCCCGTCCGGCTGGCGCGAGCAATTGACGGCGATTGAGACGTTGATCACATCGCCCGATTTGGTGATGTAGCGCTTGTCGCGCGCGTATCCGTCGATTTCGCCCGCCAGCACTCGTTGGAATTGGGCGACGTCGATCGCTACGTCGTCCGGATGCGAGATGTCGACCCACGTTAGTTTGTAGAGTTCCTCGCGCGTGTAACCCAGAATTTCGCACAACCGGTCATTGACCTCGATCCACTGTTTTTCCGGAGAAGTGATCGACATGCCGATCAGACCCAAATCGAAAATGTGGCGGATCCGCCGTTCGCTGCTCCGCAGCGCATCATCGAACTGACTCCGCTCCAACTCAGCCGAAATGTGGCCGGCGACGATCTTCAGCGTGGAATGCGCCGCCTCGGTTTCCGCCAGTGGCCGACGATACAGGAGTCCCGCCAACCCACGAGGTTGAGCACGCGAATCCAACAACGTCGTTCCGATATACGCTTCGATCCCCAACTCGGCCAGCATTTCGTCTTTGGGAAACAACTCTTGCACGCCGCTGGGATAGACGCAATTCAATTGCCGGATGACCTCCGCACACGGCGTGTCCTTCAGGTCATAGTCGAAATTCTCGATGATCTCGCCGTCGGCGTAGACCGCCTTAGTGCGCACCGCGTCGCGGCCGTCGTCGTGAAGCATACCAATGAAGGCATAATCGGCCTGCAGCGACTCGGCCAGGTGTTTGACCAGCGATTGATACAACTCATCGCCCGTTACGGAGACGAACCGTTTGGCTGCGCTCACCAAGGCCGCTTCGGCGCGTTTGCGGGCGTCGATGTCTTGAATCGAACCGGCCATCCGCAAGGCCCGCACCGTGCTGTCCCAGATCGCCTGACCTCGTGCATGAAACCAGCGGTAGTCCCCGTCCAACGTGCGCAGTCGATATTCCACGTCGTAGGGAACCCGTTCCGTCAGATGCCGTCGGATCGCTTCGGTATTTTGCGCCACGTCGTCGGGATGGATGTGGTTCTCGAACGTGTTGACGTCCGGGTCGACTTCTTCTCTCGTAAAGCCGGCCAACTCCAAACAGCGATCCGAATAAAACAGCTCGCCCGATTCAATATCCCAGTCCCAAATCCCGTCCGTCGATCCGGCGACGGCGAGCGAAAAGCGCGCTTCCGCCGCCGCAAGCTCCTCCGCCGTCCGCGTTCGCGACAACGTGTTGGCCATGATGTCGCCCAACAACCGCAACCGCTGCACGACGTCGGACGTCCAAGGCGCCGCTGAGACCCCCGTTTCAAATCCCAATGCCCCGTGGGGAATACCGCCGGCGTGCACCGGAATCAATAGCCAGGATGCAGACGCCGTTTCGTGGGGTCCGTCGCTGTCACTGCCTAGTGCCACCGGTTCGTCCGCCTCAAGTCGCGCCCGTGCGTCAGGATCGATCAGCAGTCTGTCGAGCGCGCGGTCCCCCTTGTCTGGGGAACAGACGTGCGTGACGGCCAATTCATTGCTTTCGGCTGAAAATGAAAGCAGGGCACACGTGGCGAGTTTCAATCGCTCCGCAACTTGTCGCAAGACGTCGGTGATCGCGGCGTCGACGTCCGCGGCCGCGGCATTGACGATCGCCGCCGACAGATCCGAAATCAGCGTTTCAAACCGCAGGCGTTCCTCCAACGACCGCACGGCATCGGCCGGATCCTCTGGAGGAGATTGATCGCGCGCAGCGGATTTCGCCGACGGGGATTCCACAAATGATCTCGATCGGGTCATGGCACGAATACTATGCGTCGCAATTTACCTACCGGAGCGCACCGGTCCAGGAGGTGAGGGTAGCCGAATCCGGCTCGACTGACTACTTCAGCCTCCGTCGGTGTCACGGCAGCGGCGATTTTCTGTTAGAATCGGCAGCGGCAAATGATTTGCACGCCCCTCAAAGAAAGGACCTCTGATCTTGGACTGGCAATTGGAATCATTGTACGCGGTCCGCGCGGTGGTCGCTGCCCTATTAGGCGGTTTTGTCGGTTGGGAACGCGGCTGGCACGGCCGCGAGGCGGGGATCCGCACCTATGCCTCGGTGGCGCTGGGCTCGTGCGTTTTCGCCCTCATTTCATCGCACATCCCCGGAGCGGAGCCGTCGCGGCTGGCGGCGAACATCGTCACCGGCGTCGGTTTTCTGGGCGCCGGTATTATCCTGCGCGAACGGGGCCGCACCGTGGGACTGACCACTGCCGCCACCATCTGGGCCACCGCCGCCGTCGGCACCGCCGTCGGCTTCGGCATGTACCTGTTGGCGGGACTCACGTCGCTGATCGTCTTTGCGATCCTCGCCGCACACCACCTGCCGGGCTGGCGGAA
>CALFYU010000014.1 GCA_937952455.1 uncultured Planctomycetaceae bacterium | reverse complement strand
GGGTTGGAGCGTGATGATCGGGGGGCCGCTGGTGCGGATCTGCGTCCCTTGGTTGGTCGCCGGCATGAATCCGCTGCTCCAATTCGGCGGCCCGGTGATCGGTCCTCCGCGGTGGTCGAGCAACACCACGTAGCCCGGCAGGTTTTGGTTGAGCGTCCCCAGTCCGTAGTTAATCCACGAACCGCAACTCGGATAACCTTGCCGCACAAACCCGGTGTTCATCTGCAACAACCCGCTGCCGTGCGCAAAACTGTCGGCATACATCGAACGGATCACGGCCAGGTCGTCGACACAGTGCGACAAATGTGGATACAGATCGGAAACCGGTATCCCCGACTCGCCCGCCGGTGCAAACTTGCGGGTGCTCCCCAACAGCTTTCCCGGATTGCGGACCTTAAACAGCGGGTCGTTGTCGAGATCGGGCATCACCTCGCCGCTACGTTTGACGAGTTCCGGTTTGGGATCCCACAGGTCGACCTGGCTCGGTCCGCCATACATAAACAGAAAAATGACCGACTTGGCTCGCGGTGCGAAATGCGGCTGTTTGGCGGACAGCGGGGCTTTGACCCGCGTTTCCGCGGCCGCGAGCGGGGCGTCGAAGAAGCCATCGGCCGCCAGCATGCCGGTCAAAGCGGTTCCGGCAAAACCGCCACCCGCCTGCCACAGGAATTCCCGCCGCGTGCGTCCGCAGGGTGTCAGTCTTGGTTGTTTGGAAAACATGACGTTCCTAACACGGCGTATGACCGCAACCACAGAAGGCTTCTTTTCAACCACGAAAAAATCGAAATATACGAAAAGAAACTATCGTTCGCCCCCTGTATTTTCTTTTCCGGAAAAGAATTGCTGGCTTAGTTCATTTCTTTCTTTTTTCGTGTATTTGGTTAATTTCGTGGTTGTCTAATTTTTTGTCGGCCAAATGAAAGACCTGCATGGGTGTGACAAGGTAATCAATCGATATATACGAACTCATTTAGATTATAAATCGCCAGACAGAATGCCTGCCAAGCTTGTTGTTCGGCATCTGTCGGCTCAGTATCGGGTGACTCTGTGGCAATCAATTCTTCCTGGCGATCGAGGAAGGCGAGTGCAGCGGACAGTTCCGTTTCATCCGGGTCGCGGCTCAAGGCCAATTGAAACGCGCGCCGCACGCGCGCGGATCGATCTTCGCCGGCGTCCGCCAACAGCCGCTGGGCGAAGTAGCCCGCCTGCCGATTCAGAAATTCGCTGTTGAGCAGCGTCAGTGCCTGCGTGGGAATCGTCGAGCGGGACCGCTGTTCGCAGGAAGAGGTCGTGTCGGCCAGATCGAACAAGTCCATCAGCGGCACCAGCATCGCCCGTTTGACGAAAATATAAACTGCCCGCCGTGACGCTTCGGTCTCGTCTGATTTTCCCCAACCCAGTCCCGGCCGCGATTGACCGGCGAGCACTTCGTCGGCGATGCGCGGATAAACACTCGGACCACCCATCTTGTGGTTCAACTTTCCGCTGACCGCCAGCACCGCATCCCGCAACGGTTCCGCTTCCAACCGCCGCAGCGGGTACCGCCACAGCCATTCGTTGTCGGGATCGACGGCGGCGGCGTCTTCCCGCACGGCACTCGCTTGGGCGTAGGTATTGCTCAAAACGATCATGCGGTGCAGCGCCTTTTGGCTCCAATTATTGTCGCGAACGGTGTGTGCCAGCCAATCGAGCAGTTCCGGATGCGACGGCGGCATGCCCATCACGCCGAAATCATTTTCGCTCGTGACCAACCCCTCGCCGAAATGCCCCTGCCAGATGCGATTGACCGCCACGCGGGCGACCAGCGGGTTTTGCGGTGCGGTCATCCACTTGGCGAGCGACAGCCGCCGCAAGGTGGTTTGACCTTCATCGGGTTGTAACATGTCGATGTCGACATCCCGCAGCACCGCCGGAAATCCCGGTCCCACTTCACCGGCCGGGGTCGTCGGATCACCGCGGCGAAAGATATGCGTGACCGGTACAGCGTCGACAGGTTCCCGCCAGATGTAAGCGCGGGGTGGCGACGTGGGGAGCGCCGCTTCGACCGACTCCAGCGCCGCGTTGAAGGCCTCCCGCTGCTGCTGTTCATCGGGCGTCCGCGAATCGCGAATCTCGGCATCCAATTTCCGTTCGGTTCTGTCGGCCAGTTTTTTTTGTTCAGTGGTTCGCTTGTCCGCGGGGATTTGATGCGCCGCCAGGGCCTCGGCGGAGAGTTCCGATTTCCCGGCTGCCAAGAACCGTTGCCGGACATGATCATCCAGCGCGGCGATTTGATCTTTGAGAGTATTGACGGCTGTCGTGTGGCGGGCTTGCGCCGCTTCGTAAGCAGTTAGTTCTTCTCGCGTCCCGACCTGCACGTCGAGGTCGGCGCGCTTATCTTGCGGCCGTTTGAGCGGTTCGAAGATCGCCACCATGCGGGCGTAGTCGAGTTGCGAAATCGGTTCGTACTTGTGGTTGTGGCATCGCGCGCATTGCAGCGTCATTCCCAGAAACGTGACGCTCACCGTGCCGACGATATCGTCGAGTTGGTCGTAACGATCCACTTTCGGATCGGCCGGTTCATCATCCCAAGTGCCCAACCGCAGGAACGTCGTAGCGATCTGCGCCTCCGCATCCGACTGCGGCAATTCGTCCCCCGCGAGTTGTTCGGTCAGAAACCGGTCGAACGGCTTGTCGGCGTTGAGCGAGTCGATGACGTAGTCGCGATATCGCCAAGCGTTCGGCTTATCGCCGTCCCGCTCGTAGCCGTTCGTCTCGGCATAGCGAACCACGTCCAGCCACCGCCGGCCCCAACGAATACCGTAGCCGGGATCGGCCAATAAGCGATCGACGAGTTTCTCTCGCTTATCGGCAGCCGAATCAGCCAGAAATGCCGCCACCTCTTGCGGTGCCGGCGGCAGGCCGATCAGGTCGAAATAGACGCGGCGGATCCACGTCCGGTCATCCGCGGGAGGCGACGGCGCAAGCCCCTCATCACGCAATTTTTTAAGCACGAAGGCATCGATGGGATTGCGAATCCACGGGTCATCGACCTTGGGGGGCGCGGGAAGCGTGATCGGCAAAAAGGCCCAATGTTCGTAATCGACTTCGCTCAGTTCAATGCGATACGCATCCAGGTCGGGCGTCGCCACGACTGGTTGCCCGGCACCAATCTCCGTCGCTCCGCACAAGAGCACGAGCGCGGATAGCGGCGCGAAAAGCGTCATGCGTCGTGATCGCAGGCGGGCGGGTTGTCGATTCAACGTGGCGCGCAAAACCGAACTCCGGAGGCGGGTAGGGCAGGGGGGAGGGAGTTATCGCTTAACTTCTATTTTGGACCGCTATGGGCGATCCCGCAACCTCAAATGCGGCAGGGAACACCGTGCACGACAGCAAGCCGTCGGTTTGGGACTTGCCATCTCACGCCCAATAATCTGTGTTTGATCCGCGTTCCATCCGTGGCTAAAAACTCCGGCGCTAGGCCAACACGCATCAACCCACCACGCGGCGCTTCTTGCGGCCGCCGACGAAACTGTCGATGACCATGTTTCCAAGATCATTCGCGTCGCAATAGGCGCACACGCCGCGGGAGACTTCCGCCATTTGCTCCACAAAGTTCACCAAGCCGAGGTAGAAATAATCCTCGATCAACGCGAAGCTCGACATGTGGATTCCCTCGTCGGCGCAGCGGCGGACTTCCGCCAGGGTCCGGCGGGCGGTGCTCTGTGCCGGCGGATAGACCAGCACAATTTCGCGGCCTTCGATGTGCGCCGTCGGTTCGCCGTCGGTGATGGTGATGATCTGTTTGTTTTGCGCCGGCTGACGGCTGAGAATGCGGCGGGCGAATTGCAGCCCGGCCTGAATGTTCGTGAAGTGTTCCGGCACAAATCT
The DNA here is from genome assembly GCA_937952455.1 of uncultured Planctomycetaceae bacterium. Taxonomy (GTDB): domain Bacteria; phylum Planctomycetota; class Planctomycetia; order Planctomycetales; family Planctomycetaceae; genus Symmachiella. Next base: position 6,192 of record CALFYU010000014.1, on the reverse strand, counting down.
CGGAGGGCTGTCCAGATTGATCCGCAGGCGGACGCGGGAGTCGAAGATGCTCACCGGCTTGGGAGACGAGTACAACAACTCCCGCTCCGAGAGCGCGGTGGCATAGGTATAAAACCCGACCACCTGTAGAAAGTCGCCCTGATATCGGCCCCGGACGAGCGATTGCAGCGCCATCGCCACCCGTTTGGCCTGGCCGAATTTTCCGTACCGCATCATGCTGCCCGACATGTCCAGCAATACGACCGTGGCGCAGGAGGTTTGATATTCGGTATCGTGGACGACGAAATCCTCCTCGCTGACGTGAATCGGCGAGCCGCCTCCTTGGCGATAGAGCGCGTTCTTTAGAGTTTCATGCATGTTGAGATTGGCTACCGGATCGCCGTATTCGTACGGCTTCGACTCCTCGTGGATCGTTTGACCGGCTCCGCGAAATTCCGTTTCGTGGCTGCCCAACTTGTCCTTGCGGGAGATTTCGAACAGGTCCTCCAGCGCCCGCGTCTCGGCGCGCTTGACCCCCTTGCCGGTGACGATGAATTTTCCTTCCTCGTCCCGATCGATGTATCCCTGGTTGATCAGCAGATCGAGAATGTCCGGATTGTCCTCCTGCAATTGGTCCAGCATATCCAGCACATTGTCGCCATAGTCCATCATGTAGTTGCTGAATTCGTCGAAGATGCGATCGGCGGACTGCGGCGTGAATTGCTGTGTCCCGTCCCAGCGGCTGTACTCAAAATCGGGCATCGGTATCGGCTCCCTGAAAACACTCCTTCAATGGTAGGCATCCCCGCCATTGCTGACAACGTGTCGCATGCCCTATGTTTCCGGTCCGCCCGGCATTCCCCGCGTGAAAATAGGCGTCTGAAAACCGTCGAAGTCCGCCCGTGCGAACCGCGGCACGGGCTGTGCGTGAATTCCTGACAGCGAAATCTTCGCTATTTCACCCGAGTTTCACGGCCTTTTCATCACAAGCTAACAATCACGCCCTAACCTGCCCGACATGACGTGGCTGGAAGAGTTACTCATTCAGCCAACCGTCTGCCCCAGATGAGAAGTCATGGAGGGATCGGCATGCAGCGAACCCAAGGAGGGTCGGGTCGGCAGGTGCGCACCGTCTTTCTGAGCGACGTCCACCTCGGAAGCCGCCATTCCCAATGTCACGCGCTGCTCAATTTTCTCGAGGACCTCACGCCGCGGCACTTGTACATCGTCGGCGACTTGATTGACGGTTGGCAATTACGCCGGTCCTTCCGCTGGAGTCCCACCTATACACGGCTGCTGCAGCACATGACCGCCTTGGCCGAACGGGGCACGCGGATCTTTTATCTGCCCGGCAATCACGACGACTTCTTGCGTCACGATGAATTTGTGCGGCGGCTGATTCTCCAGTTGGGGTGCGTGGAGATCGCCGAGGAATTTGTCTTTAAATCGGCCGACAATCGCCGCTACCTGGTCACGCACGGCGACCGTTTCGACTTTGTTGAGCAATCGGCCCAGTGGCTCTCGATCGGCGTCACCGGTCTCTACAACGCGCTGCTATCGGCCAACTGGTGGCTGAGCCGCGCACGGGGCATCACTGACCGCAGTCCTTATGACCTGTGCGCCCGCGGCAAGAACCGCGTCAAAGCGTTCATTCGCTTCATCAGCCGCTTTGAGGAGTCGCTGCTGGGCCACGCCAAACAACAAGGCTGCCACGGCGTGATCTGCGGACATCTGCATACCCCCTCTATCGTCCACCGCGACGGGATGACTTATTGCAATACGGGGGACTGGGTGGAGAACTGTACGGCGCTGTTGGAATACGAAGATGGGGCGCTCGAGCTGGAATACTACTACCCGCGCTCCGCCGCCGCCAAATCCGCCGTCCGCCGCATCAGCCCGCGGCCGGCGGTCGCGTTTGACTTCCCGCGGCCGCTCGTCGCGCTGCCCGAAGCCACCACGTGCACAATCGCTTCCGGAGACTTTCATGATTAAGACCCAAAAGCTGAACCAGGCCTGTTTCAATTGGATTCACCGGCACAACCTCGTCTACAACGCCTGCTGGGAAGACCCGCGACTGGACCGTCAGGCGTTGCAGCTCGGCCCCGACGACGACATCCTGATGATCACCTCCGCCGGCTGCAATGCCTTGGACTATGCCCTCGTCGAGCCGAACCATATCTACGCCGTCGACGTCAATCCGCGACAAAATGCCTTACTGGAACTGAAGCTGGCCGGCATCCGTGCGCTGGATTACAGCGAGTTTTTTGATCTGTTCGGACGCGGTCACCTAGCTGCCTGGGACTCTACCTATCACGACCGGCTTCGCCCGCAACTGTCCCCGCCGGCCCGTGCCATCTGGGACCGCTGGGGCGTGCTGTTCCAGGGGCGCGGCCGGCGGCAAAGCTTCTATTTTCGCGGTTCGGCAGGGTTTTTCGCCTGGTTGATCAACGGCTACATCAATCGCATGGCCCGCATCCGCGACGCGATCAATGACCTGTTGGCCGTTGAGACGGTTGCCGAACAGCAAGAAATCTATGACAACCGGCAATTGAACGAAGCGATCTGGCGGCCGCTCGTGCAGTGGTGTCTCAATCGCAACGTCACGCTGGCCATGCTGGGCGTTCCCCAAAGTCAGCGACAGCAGCTCGACACCGGCTATCCCGGCGGAACGGTGCAGTTCATCGTCGACCGGGTCGAAACCGTATTCCGCACGCTGCCACTATTCGACAACTATTTCTGGCGGGTTTACCTCACCGGAACATACACACCGCAATGCTGTCCCGAGTATCTGAAACCGGACAATTTTGAGCGACTCAAAAACGGCCTCGCCGACCGCATCAGCGTGGCGACCAACTCGGTCTTGGGGTTCCTCAACGGGCATCCCGGCGCGATCTCGCGTTACGTGCTGTTGGACCATATGGACTGGCTGTACTGCAACGCCCAGGACGTTCTTGCGGCGGAGTGGCAGGCGATCGTCGATCATGCCGCCAATGACTGCCGGATGATTTGGCGCAGCGCCGGGTTGACGGTCGATTTCGTCGATCCGATCCCGGTGAGTTCGGGAGGCCGCACGAGACCGCTCGGCGAATGGCTCCGATATGACACGCAACTGGCCAGCCAACTTCACCAACGGGATCGGGTCAACACCTATGGCAGCTTCTACATCGCCGACTTGGTCGCGGCGTAATACACGATCGGGAGGGTGACGCTCCCGACGAGCCGCGCTATATGTTTGGCGTGGCTCGCGCGCGTTCGTGTGAACATAAAACTCTTCGGTAATGCGCGGCTCAGCAGGAGCTTCGCACTCCCGGTTTGCTCAATCGAACATTGAAAACATGCCGCTGTTGTCCACTGCCACGAAAGTCTGTCGCGATCTGAAAATTTTGTATCACCTCACGCTTTCCCACGTGCGCGGCGCGTCACACGGCGAGCGGTTGGAGTCCTTCTATGCCCGACAGGCGGGGGGATACGATGCGTTTCGCGCGAGGTTGCTACATGGCCGCCAGGAATTGATCGACGTACTGACGTTCCCCGACCGGGGGACTTGGATCGATATCGGAGCGGGGACCGGCGAAAACGCGGAGCGGCTCGGCCCGCGGTTGATGAGTTTGCAGCAGGTGTTTCAGGTCGATCTCTGCCCCTCGCTGTTGAAGGTGGCGCAGCAACGGGTGGCGCGGCACGGCTGGACCAACGTCCAACCCGTGCACGCCGACGCGACAACGTTTGCCTGCCAGCCGGCGAGCGTCGATGTCGTAACGTTTTCATATTCGCTGACGATGATCCCCGATTGGTTTGCGGCCATCGAAAATGCCGTGCGACTTCTCAAACCGGGTGGGGTCATCGGCGTGGTCGATTTTTACGTCTCCCGCAAATTTCCCACCGATGGAAATCGGTGCCACAACTGGCCGACCCGCGCCTTCTGGCCGCTGTGGTTCGCCAGTGACAACGTCCACCTCAGTGCCGACCACCTGCCGTATCTACAGCACCGCTTCGAGCAACTTGATCTCCGCGAACAGCGGGGAACGGTCCCCTACCTGCCGCTCGTACGCGTGCCCTATTACGTTTTCGTCGGTCGAAAGCCGTCGTAGGTCACACTCCCGCCGGACCGATCGATCATGTAGTCGACCCATGTGGTCTGACTCACCCGCCGCCCCTCCCGGCCCCGGCTCCGCCGGGGGGTTGCGCAACCTCGCTTCCCCAACAAAAAACCACCCGTGCCGAACATGTCGACACGGGTGGCTCTCTCACAGCAGACGGCTCGGGAGGGCCGTCGCATGGTCCCGGCCGCCGCGCGGTGACCGTCCGTGACCTGACGGGTTGCCAGGGGAAAAAATCAGATCACGGCTTCCGCGGGCGACCGGGGTGTCGGGTTTATTTCGTAAAATCCAGTCCCGGATCCTGCGGATCGCCGTCGGACATTTTGAAGTTAAAACCCTTGTCGATGGCCGTCAGCGTCCCCACCAACTTGTCGCCGTCCTTCTGGCGGACCAGCGTCAATTCGTTGCCGGCGATCGTGTACGTCCCCTCGAAACTGCTCGTCTCCTCTTTCGTCTTGAACGTCCAGACGAACGTCTTGTCGGCGTTCAGCACCAATTTGAACTCCACCCCTTCCGCCGGGCTGGCTTGGAACTCACCCACGAATTGGGCTTGCTCCGGGGCACTTTCCGTCTTCGGTTGTTGAACTTCCTCGACGCTCACTCCGCCGGCGTTGCCCAACGCTCCGAATCCGGCATTGTTGGTTTCCGCCGGAGCCTGCGGCTGTTGATATTCGATCGGTTGCTCGGTGGAGACCTCTTGGCCAGTGAGCGACTTGAGCAGCTTGGCTGCCAATTCGTCACGCGGTTCCAAGGCCACGACCTGAGTCAATTCCTTCGCCGCCGATTCCGCATGGTTGAGCATCATGTAGTGATAGGCCAACAAGAAGCGAATCGCCGGGTCTTGCTTGTTCTGATCGCGTGCCTGCTCCAATTCCCGCAGTCCAGCGGTGTAAAGGTCCGTCGTGGGATACAAACTCTTCAGCGTCTCCCAACTCCAACCCGGACCGGCGGTCAAGGCCACGTGGGCCGCAGCAGCCGCTTGCCGGAATTCCTTCAGCGAGAACAGAACCAGCGAACGGAACTGATGCAGATCCGGGTTGCTGGGCATCTCTTTGATGGCCAACTCGATTTTGTCCAACGCCGTCTTCAAGTCGCCTGTGTAGAAGGCTTCGCGTGCTTCGGCGAAGTACTTCTCAGCGGCTGCCGAAAGTTGTTGATCGTCACCCACCGGCCCGATCGGCTGGCTGTAGTCGTAGACCGAAACCACACCGGGGACGCAGTAGGGGTTGCAGTAGGTGTAGGACGGTCGGGTGTTTACAAACACGCCGTAAAACCCAAACCCCCAGCCAAAGCGACGACGATGTTTGAATCCCCACCCGTGGTGGTGATGATGGTGGTGTCGTCCAAACCGTCCGCCGTGCCATTTGCCGAACCCACCGCCGTGGTGGTGCCCGTGATGCCAATGACCGTGCTTATGCCCATGGTGCTTGTGCCCACCGCCATGATGATGTTGCCCACCACCGTGATGATGTCCCCCACCATGGTGGTGCCCACCGCCGTGGTGATGCCCGCCACCATTGTGGTGCCCACCGCCGTTGTGGTGCCCGCCACCGTTGTGGCGCCCACCGTGGTGTTGTCCACCGCGGTTTCCACCGCGATGAAATCCGCCGCGGTTGCTTCCGCGGCTGCTGCCTCGGCTTCCACCCCGGCTGAAGCCACCACGGCTGCCGCCACGACTTCCGCCGCGGCTGAATCCGCCGCGTCCGCCCCCGCTGCCGCCTCGACGGCCGGCTTGGGCTTCCTCAATGGTTGAAGCAGACGTGACCGCCAGTGCAGCACCGGCGACAATCAATGTTTTGTGGAAAGTCTTCATCGTTTCGTTCCTTGGTTGTGTTCAAGCGGTGTTTGAGTTTGTGGTGTGTGGTGTTCCCTGATAACCGGCCAAGCGGGCAAAGCCTGACTTTGTTACAACAATCTCGAAATTTTTCTTAAGTCGTTTCCCTGAAATGAGAAACGCGACCGGCGGCTCCCTATGTGGTTCGCCCGGTCGCGTCACTTTTTTTGCCGTTTCAGTCCCGTTTGCCGGGCCCGAATTGATGATCTGCGGAGCCTGGTGAGGCTTCATTCGAGATCTTCCTTGGTGCTTTCGGTGGTTTAGATAATATTTGCCACAGCA
>CALFYU010000013.1 GCA_937952455.1 uncultured Planctomycetaceae bacterium | reverse complement strand
ATGAGAGGGACGGATTTCAACGTAGAGCGTGAGTGGATCATCGTGGCGTCTCGTGTGGCAGGTGTCCGGAATCGATTCAGAACGCGCATTGTACGAGCGTCGCGATCAATGTGCCAACACTCGCGCAGCAAACGACACACAGCGCAGTCATTCTCCCCTCTCCCGGAGGGAGAGGGGCCGGGGGTGAGGGGCGAGCGACGTTTGGCGCCGCATAGCAACTATGGCGGGCCGCATCGCACGTCAGCACAACGAACCGGACAAGCCGTCTCACGACCTACTTCACAGCCACCCGCGGCAACGCGTCGCACATCTGCAGCGCCAGCAGCGGATAGGCCGTTCCGCTGAACGTGATGAAGTGCCATTTGTCGGTGTTCAGCGAACGTGTCCACCAGCGACCCGATTCGCGCTGGTTTGCCAACAGCCAAGCAATTCCTTTTTGGATGCCCGCATCATCAGCCGAAACTCCCGCTTCGCGGAGGACGATGATCGCCAAGCCGGTTTGATGCCCGTCGCTGGGGGGATCGGCAAACTCCGGTTCACTCCGCAATTTCTCAGCCCGGTTGCCTTTACCCCATTTCTCTGGAGCGGCAAATGTGCGAATCGACCAGCCGCCGTCGTCGCGTTGATGCGAGAGCAACATGTCGATCAGTTCCTGCTTCTGCGCGTCTTCCAACAAATCGGGAAATCGCGACCCCGCCCAGAGCAACAGCGCACGTCCATAGTCGTGCGGCGGAGTTTCGGTTCGCAGGAATTGCTTCAACTGGGCAATGCCGGCTTTGGCCTTGTCGTCGGGAGGATTTTGGAGATATCCCGGCGCGGTCGCCAGCGCCATCGCCGCCGCTGTGGCGACGTGGTAAGTGTCCGACTCATACGGCGGCCAACAATCTGTGTTCCCCCACGTGCCGTTTTCCATCTGGATCTCGAACATGAAGGAGAGCGCATCGATCGTTTCGGGCGAGAGCGTGCCGGTGACGTGCGCATCCCATTCCGCCAAGCCCCCCGCGGCGTAAACCACCTTGACGGGATTGACCCCTTTGAGCAGCGTGTCCCGCTTCATCATTTTCAGGTCATTGATCTGGTCCAGCGCGAACTGCCGCAGTGACTCATCAGGCAGTCCCAGCGACGCCGAGAGGGCCGGCCGCGTGACCAGATGCACGCCGGTCGTGTGGCAAGCGATACAGTTCCGCGACCCGATCCAGGCAGTTGCGCTTTGCTGGAGATAATCCGCCGCCTTTGCCACCGAGAACTCAACGGCGATCGGCTCTTCAGCCGTCGCGGCGGGGACAACAATTTCATCGAATTGATATTGGTAATCGGTTTGCGCAAACGCGCTCGCCGTCGATAACAAGACAGCGACCGCGGAACCGGTGTAGGCAGCAAAGCGATACAGACTCATCAGTGACGCTCCGGAACGCAGTGATACGACCGCCGGTTGAGCGAGACACTTCCGCTGGTCATTCGCGCGCTGCAGCCTCTCAATGGAGCGAAGCGCGGAGATTCGTGGAACGCGGAAAGGTGGGGAATCGCGGGTGCGGCCGTTTCACACCTGGGGTGGGACGTAGTGGAGGAGCATCCTTGCGACGGAAAGTCCGGCGAGCGCGATGCGATCATGATACTCATCCAGCGTCGCGCTTTCCAGCTTACGCTTAGTCAAAATCCCCTATAATGCACTCGTTGAGGTGGTTCAATAACCTTGCCGCCGCTTCGTGCTGGCGTTCTCCCCGCGTCGAGGTTTGCAAAAACAGCCGGTCGACCTTTCTCACCTGCACCGCACCCGATTTGCGACTGGCGAGGGCGATATAGACCAGTCCATCCTGCTCCGCCGGTGCATCGGGGCCGAGATGTCCCGTGATCGCGGCGGAGTAATCGGCCTCGATTGTGTTTGCGAGTACCCCGGCGGCCATCTGCCGCGCCACCGGCTCGCTAACGGCGGTGAATTGTGCGAGGTCGTCTGCTGAAACCCCCAACCAGTCCTGTTTCGTCCGTTCGCGATAGGTCACAGCCGACCCGCACAGGAAGTTGGAGATCCCGGGAACGATTGCCAACGTCGCTGCCGCCAATCCCGCAGTACAGCTCTCGGCAAAGACCACCCGCACGTTCCTAGCAGCCAGCGTGCGGGCCAGTGATTGGGTGATTTCTTCGATCTTTTTCATGATGCGCTTTTTTCCCGATGCGGTGATCTCGACTCTCCGCAGACATCATAGCAAGTCATACGGCGTCATACCGTCGCGCAGCGCTTGACCGCATTTGGTCGGGAACATACAAACCGAGTAATCCAGTCCCATTTCCCGCGGCCACGGCGGCGGCGGACTCAATTCTATTCGCTCGGTGAGGAATTTCACGATGGCATTCGACCCGGCTGATCTGCGCGGCGTGCACCTGGTTCCCCTGACGGCGTTCGACGCCTCGAATCGAATCAACGAAGAGGTGCAAGCGCAGCACATCCGCAATATGTACGACGCTGGTGTGCGAATCTTTATGCCGGCCGCCGGGACGAGTGAATTTCAAAGTCTCTCGCTGGATGAAATCGTCAAGGTGGTCGAGATCACCCGCGAAAACAGTGGCCCCGATGCACAGATCTTCGCCGCCGTCGGCTTTCAAGTGCAACACGCGATTGACATTGGTCGCCGTGCCCTGGAAGTCGGTGCCACCGGCATTATGTTCATGCCCTTCGCCCATCCGTACCTAAGCAACGAAGGGGCACGCGATTATTACCTAACAGTGCTCGAAGCCACAAAATGCCCGGCGTTGATTTACAAGAAGGCTCCCATTCCCAGCGACGCGCTACTGTTGGAATTGGCCGACAACGAGTACGTCGTCGGGGTGAAACATGCCACGAATGAAATGCACGAGTTCCGCAAGGTAATCCAGGCCGACGGCGGGCGGATCGAGTGGATTTGCGGTTCGGCGGAGCGGTTTGCGCCCTACTACATGCTGGCCGGCTCGCCCGGCTTCACGACTGGAGCGGGCAATCTGTGTCCGCATCTGAGCCTGGCCTGCCATGCCGCCTTTGCCGCCGGACAGTGGGAGGAAGGGATGCGGTTGCAGGCAATGATTCTGCCGATCGAAGATTTCCGCGCCCGCAACGGCGACAGCTACAACGTCAGTATGCTGAAATATGCGATGGGCCTGATGGGCCCCGACTTCGGCCCGGCACGGCCGCCCCAACGGCAACTCACGGCGCAAGACCGTGCCGAAATCGATGCGCTGATGAAGCCCATCTTCGCCGCCGAGGCGGAGTTCCGCCGCGAAGCCCAGAGTGTCGGGTTGTCGGGCTAAAGAGAAGTGAGGCGAGACGAAGCAGGATTCAGGGGCGAGGCCCGTCTTGTGGCCTCGTGTCGAGCGCCGTAGAATTAGGGGAGTGACATAAACTTACTCCCCAACCCTCGGATGCGCGATGGCAACCGCCGCTGAACATTACGGAACGAAACAGACCGAACCTGTTGCCATTCCTCCGCTTGCGACGGGCGACCGCCTCACTCGGCCCGAATTCGAACGCCGCTACGCCGCGATGCGCAACGTGCGGGCGGAATTAGTAGAGGGAGTTGTCTACGTGCAAGCTGCGATTCGACACAGACAGCATGGCCAGCCTCATGCGATGTTGGCTGGATGGCTCACCTCGTATTTCGTCGCCACTCCGGGAACCGACGTCGGTGACGCTAGCACATTGCGACTCGACTCCGACAACGAACCGCAACCCGATATTCTCTTGCGCATTGACGACGCTTGCGGTGGAACTTCGTCGATTGATGAAGACGGCTATCTGACCGGCCCGCCAGAATTGGTCGCGGAAATCGCGGCCAGCACCGCCAGTTACGACCTGCACGACAAGCTCAACGCTTACCGCCGCAACGGCGTGCAGGAGTACCTGGTCTGGCGGGTATTGGACGGTGAATTCGACTGGTTCACACTCCACGAAGGACGCTACGAACGGCTGCCTGTCTCCGATTCGGGTCTGATTCAAAGTGAAGTCTACCCCGGCCTGTGGCTCGATACGGCGGCCATGCTCCGCGGCGATTTGGCGGCGGCAATTGCAGCGCTCAAACCGGGACTGGAATCGGACGCTCATGCCGCGTTCTGCAGGCGGCTCAAAGAAAAAAGCGAGGACGGGCGATAATCCTCGTCCGTCCCCGCTGAAGATTCATATTTCTGAATAGCAGACGGCTACCGTGCCATCGCCAGCTTCTCTTCCTTTTCCGCACGCCGCCGCACGACGACCTCTTCTTGCACCGACTTGGGCGTCTGCTTGTAGTGTGAAAACTCCATGCTGAACGACCCCTTGCCCTGCGTCATGCTCCGCAATTCGTTGGCGTAGTCAAACATACTGGCCAACGGAACTTCGGCGAGAATGTAGCAATTTCCTTGACGGTCCTCGCTGGAGGTCAGAATTCCCCGCAATCCGGAGAGGTGTCCGACGACCGGCCCTTGGAATTCCGAGGGGATCTCGACGTCCAATTTCATGATCGGCTCCAAAAGGGCCATGTTGGCCTTCTTGAGCGTTTCCCGCATGCAGTTAAACGAGGCAACATTGAACGCCATGTCGGACGAGTCGACTTCGTGATAGCTACCGTCTTGCAGCACCATCTGCACGCCGACCACTTCACATTCACACAGCGGCCCTTTCTCCAACGCGCGTTGGAACCCTTGATTGACGGCCGGGATGTACTCCTTGGGAATCCGGCCGCCGGTGACTTCGTCGACGAACTCGTACGGTTCCGGAGCATCGTCGGGCAACGGCACCAATTTACCGACAATATGGGCGTATTGACCTGAACCGCCGGTCTGTTTCTTGTGTTTGTGATTGAACTCGACGGTCTTGGTCGGGCTTTCCCGATAAGCCACCCGCGGTTCGCCCACCAAACATTCCACCTTGTATTCGCGGCGAATCCGTTCCAGGTAGACCTCCAGGTGCAATTGGCCCATGCCGGCGATGATCGTCTGGCCGGACTCTTGGTCCGTCTCGACACGGAACGTCGGATCTTCCCGGCGGAACCGCTGCAGGGCCTTGCCCAGCTTGTCGGCACCGTCCCGTTTCATCGGTTCAACGGAGAGTCGAATGACCGGTTCGGGGACGAAGATGTTCTCCAGCGCGTATTTCACGCCGTCGCCGCAGAACGTGTCACCCGATGCGCAGTCCACGCCGATCACAGCGATGATATCGCCGGCGGACGCCTCGTCGAGATCCTCACGGTCGTCCGCGTGCATGCGTACCAGACGCCCGAACCGCACGCTGTTGCTGGTCCGCGTGTTGAGATACGTTTGCCCTTTGACGATCTTGCCCTGATAGATTCGCATGTAAGTCAATTGGCCGAAGGTTTCGACAACGGTCTTAAACGCCATCGCCACGAGCGGCTGGTCGGCATCGGATTCCAATATGACCGGTTCGCCCTCTTCGCCTTCCTTGGCCTGGGAAACGTCCATTGCCTTGATTTCGCGATCCAGCGGGCTTGGCAAATAGTCGTAGATGGCATCCAACAGCGGCTGAACGCCCTTGTTCTTAAACGCCGTGCCCATCATCACCGGAGTCAGATCTTGGCTGAGGGTGACTTCACGGATTAAGGTCTTGATTGTATCGACGTCCACGTCTCCCTCTTCGAGCAGCGTTTCCATCAACTCGTCGCTGAACAGGGACAACGTTTCCAGCATTTTTTCGCGGTATTCCGCCGCTTGCGCCGCCACTTTTTCGGGGATGTCCTCGTAGCGGATTTTTTCACCGTCGTTGCCGTCGAAATAAATCGCCCGCATGTTCACGAGGTCGACGATGCCTTCGAAGTTCTGTTCTTTACCGATCGGAATTTGCAGCATGAGCGGCGTGCAGGCCAGTTTTTCTTCCATCTGCTGCACAACGCTGAACGGATCGGCACCGGTGCGGTCCATTTTGTTGATGAAGGCGATTCGCGGCGTGTGGTACCGCTTCATTTGGCGGTCGACCGTCAGCGACTGGCTTTGTACCCCGCCGACGGCGCAGAGCACCAACACGGCCCCGTCCAAGACGCGGAGTGAGCGTTCAACCTCGACGGTGAAGTCGACGTGGCCCGGCGTGTCGATGACATTGATCGGGTGGCCGTTCCATTCGACGCGGGTAGCGGCCGAGGTGATCGTGATCCCCCGCTCTCTTTCCAACTCCATGTGGTCCATGGTGGCGCCGTCGCCGTCACCCTTGACCTCGTTCATACGGTGAATGCGACCGCAATAAAACAGCATCCGCTCGGTGAGCGTCGTCTTGCCGGAGTCGATGTGGGCCGAGATGCCGATGTTGCGAAGATGCTTTAGATTTTTCATGGAACGTTCTCAACGCATTCGAAAGTGAATGGACGTCGGGGGTTAAGTGTTGCGGGCGTTCTCCCACGTCGGAGAGCGGCGGTCCAAAAATCAATTCGGGCCGTCGCATCTTGCCCAAAGTTGTGATGCTATTTGTCCCCGATCCTACGGAACGAGGATGAATCTCAGATGAACTTAGTCTAGTGTCGTACCGGGATAAAGCTGCGCTCTTTGATCCGCAATGGGAAACGTTGACCGCCCCGCTTTGTCCCGTTCAAATGTCCCCTGGGACACGGGAAAACCGCAAACGTTCAGTCCCGCCTCGGTTCTGTTGTTGCCCCAATGGCGAACGCGGCAGGCGGGCGTCGAGGGATTCGGATCAAATCGTGCTCTTCGCGCGGAGGGGAGGTCGGCGGAGACGTCAAATCCGTTGGCCTAAGTCGTCCGGCAACTTCCGCGCCAAGTAGGAAGGAACCGCCGAATTCTATCTGGCAACCCGGTTGTAGGGAAGAGAAACTTTCCGGCAAATTCTCCGTTTTCGGCGATTTCAGCAACGATGGCGCGCCGGCGCCGGTTTCGAGGGCCGATCCGCCGCCCTCGGTCGGCCCAATTGATAGATTTCAGCCAGAGGGTCGCAGGGGATGCGCGGCTGCTCGCCCCCAGGCCGTTGGACATGCCTATGTTCCACACCCTGGGGGCGGACTTCGTCCGACCCCAGCCACCCCTTGGCGTAGCCTTCGACTGCTAAGGTTTGATGAAGGGCGTGCTGAAGCCGTTATCCCTGTGAAACGGCTGCCTGGGCGGCCGCCAAACGGGCGATCGGCACGCGGAACGGCGAGCAGCTTACGTAATTCAAACCGATGCTGTGGCAGAACTTGACGCTGGCCGGGTCGCCGCCATGCTCGCCGCAGATCCCAATTTTCAGATCGCTGCGGGTCGCTCGGCCGCCTTTGACGCCGATTTTCATCAGCCCGCCGACTCCGTCGAAGTCGATCGTCTGGAACGGATCGTTCGGCACAATGTCGTTTTCACGATAAAAACCGATGAATCCGCCGTAGTCGTCCCGGCTGATGCCCAGCGCGGTCTGCGTCAAGTCGTTGGTACCGAAGCTGAAGAACTCCGCTCCCTGAGCGATCTGATCGGCACAAACGGCAGCGCGGGGAACCTCGATCATCGTTCCGACCAGGTAATCGACCTGTTGGCCGGTCTCCTTCATTACCGCGTCGGCTTGCGCCCGCACGATCTTTTCCTGGTTCTTGAATTCCGCCAGGGAACCGACCAGCGGAATCATGATCTCCGGGTGGACGTCGATGGCTTCCTTCTTGACCGCACAGGCTGCTTCCATGATGGCTCGGGCTTGCATGGCGGTGATCTCCGGGTAAACGATCCCCAACCGGCAGCCGCGGTGACCCAACATCGGGTTCGACTCGTGCAGCTCTTCGACGCGGCGGTGAATGTCTTCCTCGGACTTGCCGGTCATTTTGGCCAACGCCGCGGCCAGTTTCGGGTCCTCTTCCAGGTGCCGTTCGGAGAGGAACTCGTGCAGCGGGGGATCCAGCAAGCGAACCGTCACCGGCCGCCCCTGCATGGCGCGGAACAGGCCTTCGAAGTCCTTTCGCTGGAAGGGCAACAGCTTGTCGATCGCCTTTTGGCGGGTTTCCTTGGTCTCGGCCAGGATCATCTCGCGGATTTCTTCCACATGGTCGAAGAACATGTGCTCGGTCCGGCACAGGCCGATGCCCTCGGCGCCGAAGGCGATCGCTTCGGCCGCCTGTTCCGGGCTGTCGGCGTTGGTGCGGACGTTCAATGTGCGGTGCTCGTCAACCCACTCCATCAATTGGGCGTAGCGCCCGTAGGTTTCCGATTCTTCCGGGGCGACCGCTTTGTGCAGCAGAACCTGCAACACTTCACTCGGCTTGGTGGTCACGCTCCCTTCGAAGACTTCACCAGTGAAGCCGTCGATGCTGATGTAATCCCCTTCCTTGAGCACCTTTTTCCCCACCGTCACGGTGCCGGCTTGATAGTCGATATTCAATGCGGTGGCACCGACGATACAGACCTTGCCCATTTGCCGGCTAACCAGGGCGGCGTGGGAACTGGCACCGCCGAAGGCTGTCAAAATGCCCTTGGCGGCCTGCATGCCCCGCAGGTCTTCCGGGCTGGTTTCGCGGCGGACGAGAATCAACTGCACGTTCTTGTCGGCGATGAACTGCGCTTCCGCATCTTCGGCATGGAAGCAGATCTTGCCGTACGTCGCACCGGGGCCGGCGTTAATCCCCTTGGTGAGCAGTCGGCCTTCGTTTTCCGCGGCTGCTTTGGCGTCCGGATCGAAAATCGGCTGCAGCAGTTGGTTCAAGTCGTCGGCCGGAATCCGCCGCGGATTCAGGGCTTCCTTGGCATCGATCAGGCCCTCGTTCACCAAATCGACGGCGATCCGCACGGCGGCGAAACCGGTCCGTTTGGCGTTCCGCGTCTGCAACATCCAGACTTTGCCATTTTGGACGGTGAACTCGATGTCCTGCACGTCCTTGTAATGCTTTTCGAGGGTCTTGCCGATTTCGTTGAGACGCTCAAACGCCTCGGGCATGTCCTGGGCCAGACTTTCTTCGACCCGCTTGGTCGAGCGAATTCCGGCCACTACGTCTTCGCCTTGGGCGTTGATCAAATAGTCGCCGCGGAAACCGGGGGTGCCCAACGAGCAGTCGCGGGTCAGACCAACGCCCGACGCGCTGTCGTCGCCCAGGTTGCCGAACACCATCGCTTGCACGTTGACCGCTGTGCCCCATTCGTGCGGGATGCCGTATTGGCGGCGATAGACGATCGCCCGGTCGTTCATCCAGCTGGAGAAGACCGCGCCGATTGCGCCCCACAGTTGATCGAGCGGCTCATCGGGAAAGTCCTTGCCGGTCCGCTCTTTAATCGCAGTTTTAAATTCCTTGACCAGCTCCTTCAGACTGGCGGCGCTTAGTTGCGAATCGAACTCGACGCCCTCGGCCTCTTTCTTCTTTTCCAAAATGTGTTCAAACGTGTCAAGCTCTTTTTTGTCGACCGGTTTCATTTCCAACACCACGTCGCCGTACATCTGCACAAAGCGGCGATAGCTGTCCCAGGCGAATTGTTCGTTGCCCGATTTTTTCGCCAAGGCCTCGACGGTCGTGTCGTTCATGCCGATGTTGAGCACGGTGTCCATCATGCCCGGCATCGATTCGCGGGCACCGCTGCGGCAGGAGAGCAGCAGAGGATTTTCGGTGCAGCCGAACTTGGCTCCCATCACCTCTTCGATTTTGGCCAGCGCTTCGGCGACGTCGTCGCGGAGTTGTTCGGGATAGGTCTCGCCGTTGGCGTAATAGTAGGTGCAAACGCCGGTCGAAATCGTGAAACCGGCGGGAACCGGCAGGCCGATGCTCGTCATCTCGGCCAGGTTGGCCCCTTTGCCACCCAACTCATTTTTCATCGTGGCGCCGCCGTCGGCTTTGCCGTCCCCGAACGAAAACACATACTTCGTCGCTGCTGCAGTCGTCATTCCAAACGTTCCTTGATATGGCTCCGCGACATTGCATTTGAGCGGAGCAAAGAAAGAGGTTGTTGATGATTCCGTCGGCGTCACCGTCCCGCGCGAATCCCGGTGGACGCTAGCCCTTATGAGGGGAGGAGTACGGTCAAACGGTCCTCGTGCGAAGCGCACCGCGGCCGTTGCGAACAAGCCGTGGCAGGCTGGGCAAGCCGAGTCTGGCACGAACCGGACCCTCGGCGCACTTTCCCCCAGAATCAGTCAGGAAACTATCATCGCGGGGCA
>CALFYU010000012.1 GCA_937952455.1 uncultured Planctomycetaceae bacterium | reverse complement strand
CAATTTGTGACGTGCTTGTGTGAGACGCCCGATGATCACTATCAAATGTCGCTGCGGCGTCAGGAATACGGCGTGCCGGACCAAGGCTCGTTGGAGCGGCTGGCCGCCGAGGGAGGAATCGTCAACGTGGTCGGACCGCCCGGCACGATTGTGTTATTCGACTGCAACACCATGCACGGCTCCAACGGCAACATCACTCCCTTCCCGCGCTCGAATCTGTTTTTCGTCTTCAATAGTGTCACCAACAGTCTTGTCGATCCGTATTGCGGCAAGAAGCCGCGGCCCGATTTTATCGCCACACGCGACGAGATTGCGCCGTTGGCCATGCGGCCGCTTGAAGTCCCGTCACACGTTTGATTAGGATGCGTCAATGCTCGAAGAACTTCAGAAGATTCGCACGGCGGCACAATTGTTGTCGGTCCGTGAACCGGCGCTGGCCGAGCCGTTGCTCGGTGCTTGTGCCACGATTTGGAAGCAGATCTACGAGCTGACCGATTGGCCGGCCGACCTCGAAGCCAGCGCCCGGCGTTTGGCGGAGCGAGTGAGCACCGCCGACGGCAATGTCGAAGACGCGGTCACGGCGATGGATTCGACCCAAGCGCAGGCAGTCGCCCGCGAAATCATGGACTTTGCAAGCGAGTTTGAGGCCAAAAACGGAGCACTTGTCTGACAATGCGGCAGCGCGACGACTTGACGTTTCCCATGCATGAGTACTCGCGGCGCTTGCAGGAATTGCGAGACCGGATGGCGGAACGCGGGCTCGATGCGGTATTGATCACGACGCCCGAGAACATCTGTTATCTCACCGGCTTTGAAAGTCAGGGGCATTTTTCATTTTGCGCCTTGATCGTGCCGGTCGAAGGGGAGCCGATTATGGTGCCCCGCCGCCTGGAAGACAGCGGCGTGCAGGCCCGTACCTGGATTTCGATCAGCTGTCCCTATGAAGAGGTCGAGGACCCGATCGAAAAGGTCCGCGATACGCTGCGGCTGTACGACCTGAGCGAAAGCCGCATTGGCTTTGAAAAGGACTGCTGGTTCTTTACGGCGACGCAGCAGGAACGGTTGTTTGCGCTATCGCACGAAACGTCGTTTATCGATTGTGCGGGGATCGTCGAAGCGGGCCGGTTGATCAAATCCGACCTGGAAATCGATTTGATCCGCTCTGCGGCGCGCGTGGCCGAGGCGGGGATGAAGGCGGGCATCGAGGCGGTCCATGAAGGAGTGACCGAGAACGACGTCGCGGCCGACATTCATTCGGCCATGATTCGCGCAGGCGGCGAGTGGCCGGCGATTTCGCCATTCGTAGCGACCGGCCATCGGGGATCGGTGGGCCATCAAACCTGGGCGGGCGATATGATCAAAAACAACGAGTGCGTCTTCCTCGAGGTGGGCGGCTGCCTGAAGCGATACCATGCGGCCATGATGCGGACCTGTTTTGTCGGCGAGCCGGATCAGCAGATTTTGGACGCCGTCAAAACCGTCCAAGAGGCGGTCGACGCATCGATCGCTTCGATCAAACCGGGGATGCGGCTGGGCGAAGTCGACGCGGTCAGCCGCAAAATCATCTCCCGCGCGGCGCCGCATTTCGGCGGAATGCAAGTCACACGCTCGGCCTATTCCATTGGGATTGCCTTCGCCCCCGAGTGGGGCGAGGGGCACATCATGAGCATCCGCCACCGCGATCCGCGGGTGTTGCAGCCGAATATGACGTTTCACAATATCCCCTGGGTGCAAATCCCCGGCAAAGGGGGGATCGGCCTGTCGGAAACGATCCGCGTGACTGATGACGGCTGTGAAGTCATTACACAGTTGCCGCGGCAACTGTATGTCAAATAGCGATCACCATCGCGGGACTGTGGCAACTAGTAGAACCCGGCGACGTAGGGCACGTCCCGGCACAAGGGGAGGCGATGACGTTTTTGGCGCGGCTGTTTGCCGGCATCCAACTTATCGAAGCGCTTGTGATCGGTTGGTCGATCATCGCCATTGCCCTGTTGACAATCACCAACGTCTTTTGCCGCGCCGTATTGCAGTTCAGCCTGCCGTTCACGCAGGAGTTGTCCCAGTTTTTGATGATCGTCGTTACGTTTGTGGGGCTAAGCTACGCAGCCAGTCGCGGCCGGCACATTCGCATGACGGCGCTGTACGACCAGTTCTCGGCCCGGTGGCGAAAGGTGCTGATGGTCGTCATCAGCGCCGTGACGTCTGCATTGATGCTGCTGCTCGCCTGGTATTCGCTGGACTACATCGGCACCGTGCGGTTTTTGGAAAGCGTGTCCCCCGTTTTGCAGGTGCCGCTGTATCTCATTTATGCGCTCGTGCCGGTGGGATTAGTCCTGGCAGCGATCCAATATGCCCTGACCGTCGCGCGGAATGTGTTGTCGCCGGGCGTCTATATCTCTTTCGATGTTAAGGACGAATATGAACAACCCGTCGGCGGGGAAATCTAATTTCCCGTTCGCCGGGGCGGAGTACATTCGTGGAAGCGTTGCTTATCGTCGGAATCATGATCGCCCTGCTGATGTTGGGGTTTCCGATGAAGGTCCCCCTACTCGCCGCGGCGCTGGCCGTGTTGTGGGTGTTCCATCCGGATGTCACGCCGGCCGTGCTCGTGCAGCAGATGATCGGCGGCGTCAAACCGGCAGCGCTGATCGCCGTGCCGATGTTCATCCTGGCGGCCGATATCATGACCCGCGGACATTCCTCGCAGCGATTGCTGGATATGGTGACGGCGTTCGTGGGCCATTTGCGGGGGGGATTGCCGATCGCCAGCGCGGTGAGTTGCACGTTGTTCGGCGCAATGTCCGGTTCGACTCAGGCGACCGTGGTCGCGATCGGCGGGCCGCTACGGCCGCAGCTGCTCAAAGCGGGCTATTCCGACGCGTTCACGACGGCGTTGATCATTAACGCCAGCGACATCGCGCTGTTGATTCCGCCCAGTATCGGGATGATTGTCTACGGCGTGGTGTCGGGGACGTCGATCGGCGAACTGTTCATCGCCGGTGTCGGTCCGGGGATCATGATTTTGGCCCTGTTCTGTGTTTACTGCTGGTTCGCCTCGGTACGGATGAAGATTCCCCGGCAAACGAAGGCGGACTCCGCCACACGGTGGAAGTCCGTCCGCGGGGCGCTATTGCCGCTGGGGTTTCCCGTGATCGTGATCGGCGGTATCTATTCGGGAATTTTCAGCCCCACCGAAGCGGCAGCGGTTTCGGTGCTGTATGCCGCGATTCTAGAGATTGCCGTGTTTCGTGAATTGTCGCTGAAAAACCTACCGGAGATTGCGCTCTCGACGGGGTTGGTCACGGCCGTGGTATTCGTTTTGGTTGGCGCGGGCGCAGCGTTTAGTTGGGTGATATCATTTGCCGAACTGCCCAGTGCACTGATCAACGACTGGCTGGGTCTGTCGGCCGCGTCGGGCTATTGGACGATCATGCTGACGATAGCCGCCGCGTTTTTTGTCGGCTGCATGTTCGTCGATCCGATCGTCGTGATTCTGATTTTGACCCCCATCTTTCATCCCGTCGCGACGGCGGCGGGCATTGACCCGGTTTTGGTGGGTATCGTTGTGACGCTGCAGGTTGCGATCGGCTCGGCGACGCCGCCGTTCGGCTGTGACATCTTTACGGCGATCGCCGTGTTTCGCCGCCCGTATTGGGAGGTCATTCGCGGCACACCGCCGTTTATTGCGATCCTGTTGTTGGCAGCTGTGCTGTTGATCGCTTTTCCCTCGATTTCCTTGTTTCTTCGCGATCTGGCGTTTGGGTGATTGTAATGAGCGCTGTGAAGATGATCCGCGCCCGCCGTTTGCTCTTGGTATTGCCGTGCATCGCACTGCTTTCGTCATGCAGCCCGCGGGCCGCTGTGCCGTCGCGCGAACCGGTGCAGTGGCGGTTTGCCATCGAAGAGACCGTTGGCAGCGTGCAGCACCAATACGCGCTCAAATTCAAAGAGTTGATCGAGTCGCGTTCCGGCGGCGAGATCGAAGTCACCGTTTATCCCTACGGCACGCTGGGGACGTCGGACCAGATCACCGAACTGGTGGACATGGGGGTGATTCAATTCGCGATGGCGTCGCCGGGGCACCTAGGAAAGTTGATTCCGGAAGTGCAGGTCTTTTTATTGCACTTTGTTTTCTCCAACGATGAGGAGATCAACAACAAAGTGCTGAACGACAACCCGGAATTGCGGCGGACGTTCGATGAACTTTATGCCCGAAAGCGGCTCAAGCTGCTTTCGATTTTCTCCGAAGGTTGGCAGGTCTGGACGATGAAGAAGCAGATTCGAACCCCCGAGGATTTTCGCGGCGTCAAAATGCGGGTAATGACGTCCCCGCTGCTGTTGGCCGCATATGAAGCCTATGGCGCCAGTCCGACTCCGCTGCCGTATTCGGAGGTTTATTCGGCGCTGCAACTGAACATGATCGACGGCCAGGAGAACCCGGTCTTCGCGATTCAGGAGATGAGCTTCTATGAAGTCACCGACTGGATGATCTTCGCCAAGCACGCCCCGTTCATAGCGACGTCGGTCACAAACCTGGAGTTTTTCGACGAACTGCCGGCCGAGCAGCAACAGATGGTATTGGACGTGGTGGATGAATTGAACGATTACATCGTCGACGTACAGCAAGATTTTAATCGGGAACGGCTGGAGTTGATCCGGCAGAGAAAGCCGACACTGAATATTGTGACCGCGTTGACACCCGAACAACGGAGCGCATTCCGGAAAGCCGGCAAGCCGGTCCGCGAGCGGTTTTTCGACATTGCCGGCCCGGAGGGGGAGCGGCTTCTCGATGAACTGACACAAGCCATCCAATCAGCCGAACGGCAGCGCGACAAATAGCGCGCACTACCACAAAACCGAGCCTTCGATGCCGCAGCCGCAATGTAAAAAATGAAGCGACGACGAAGCGCTTTCGAGTCCTAAGCGATCCCCAAGACCAAGCGGGACACGCACTACAACAAAAAGCAAAAGACGTTCACCAGGAGATACGTGGCCAACAGCACGATTCCGAATCCCCACTTGAGGTAATCGTGGGAGAACACGATGCCCAAGCGGAAGACGACGAGCACGACGAGCATCGCCGGATACAATACGCGAAAGAAATCCGGCGACGCGACTAAACCGCCGGGCGTGACGGCGGCGGCCGCTCCTGAAACAAATAGGACGTTCAAAATATCGGCGCCGACAACGTTCCCCACCGCCAGATCGCCATGCCCGTGCCGCGCGGCGGTGACGGCGGTGACCAGTTCCGGTAGCGAAGTACCGAAGGCGACCAGCGTGGCGGCGATCATCTCTTCGGGCACATTTAGGCGGACGGCAGCCTCGGTCACGCAGGGGATCAAAATGTGCGACGCGAGGACCACCAATGCAATGGCAACGATAAGTTTGCCGAGGACCAGGGGCGTCGAAACTTTAAGGTCCTCCTCGAAATCTTCCAACGAAGTGCCGTCGCGGTCGGTGCGCGCCCAACGGACCGATTGCCAAATATACAACACGAGCAAGCCTAACATCACGAAGCCCGCGGCTTGCGGGAGCCGGCCGCCGGTGGAAAACGCCTCCAGCGGCGCATACCAGGGCAAACTGGCGAGCACCAGAAAGCACCCGGCGGCAAACTGCACCCATCCCTGGCGATTGACGATCTTTCGGTGCAGCGGCAGCGGAGAGATTAAACAGGCGATGCCCAAAATCAGCCCCGTGTCGCAGATGATCGACCCGACTGCGTTTCCCAGGGCCAAGTCTGGTTTGCCTTGAAGGGCTGACATTACCGAAACGGCGGCCTCGGGCGTGGTTGTTCCCAAACTGACCACCGTGGCGCCAATGACTACCTTGGAGATCCCGGATCGCTCGGAGAGGACCACCGCTTCCTTGACCAACCAGTCCGCCGCTTTGCCGAGCACCATCAGGCATAGCGCGATCATGCCGAACAATATGATCCAGGCAAGCGCCGGGGTGCTCTCCCACGGTAAACTGTCGATAAAATTCTGCAGATGCTGTTCCATGCGACTCCCGTCTGGATATTGGGCGGCGAGTATTGTAGACGAGATCAGCTCCGGACGAAAGTCGCGCAGTTTCTTCGTCGCACGACGCAAGGCAAAATGCGACCGGTGGAAATGATTTTTTGAAAATGGATACCCTCAAGAGAGGGAAAAGCCATTAGAATCTACAACTGGTTTCAAAACCCTCGGACGCGTCACGCCCACACTTGTACGACAGTTTCACGAACAGGCGCAACCGGGTTTTGAAACTGGGTCTTGGCAGCGAGGGGCCCGACGCCGCTTAGCAACGGCCCAGTAAACTTGAACGTCAAATAAAGGAAGCAACATGCGGGTGGGCATTGCGACGGATCATGGCGGATACGAGTTGAAAATGACCTTGGCCGGCCTGCTCAGCGCCGCCGGTCATACGGTCGTCGATTTCGGTGCTAAGACCCTGATTTCTGATGATGACTATCCGGACTACGTCATCCCGCTGGCACAAGCAGTTGCGGCTGGGACGGTCGACCGAGGCGTGGCCGTTTGCGGCAGCGGCGTCGGTGCTTCGGTGTGTGCCAACAAAGTTCGCGGCGTACGCGCCGCCTTAATTCACGACCACTTTTCCGCGCGACAGGGGGTTGAGGACGACGACCTCAACCTGCTTTGCCTGGGGGGCCGCGTTGTAGGACCGGCGGTCGCATGGGATGTTGTCGAAACCTTTCTGGCTGCCGCGTTCAGCAACGCCGAACGTCACCGCCGCCGGCTTCAGAAAGTCGCGTCCGTGGAAGCGGGGCGGTCCCTGTCGCAATCGCCCGAAATTGAATAAGCGGTCCCCGTCGGGGAGGCCCGCACCGGTGCCCGAAGTACGGAATGAACCTTGGCAATTGAGCGGCGTGCGAAAGCATCGACCGCGCACAAATCGGCGCGGCCTATTCCTGATTGCTGAGAGGGGCAATTATTCCGTCAGTGGTTCGAAAATCGGATCGAGAATTTCCGCATAGGGGGCATTTTCACCGTCGAAACGGTCGCGGTCGCCGTCGGAAATGGCCGAATAGTTCGCGAAGGAGTTCAGGCGCAGGTATCGGTCACTATGCGGCAAATCGGCGAAAAAGGGTGCTAAGTTTGCCTGGACCATGCGACGGCTCCACTGTGTATGTTCGTGACCCCATAGGGCGGGCAGGATCTTGAATCCGCCGACGATTTGCAGCACTTTCGGCGTGAAGGTCAGAAACACGCCGTTGACGCGCGACGTTTCGACGACGGGGAAATTGTTGATCATGCGTTCGGTTTTCTGCATTTCCCCGGACGGATCTTCATCCCAGGCCCAGGAAAAATGATGGATCCTTGTTGCCACGTGCGCTTCAATATAAGCCTCCCACCAACCGGGGGAGAATTCGATGTCGTCCTCAGCCAAAAAACCGATATCGACGTCCGAGCCCTGAAGAACCCGCAATGCCGTATTCTTGGCCCGGGCGATCCCGCCGCGACGCGGTCGGCGAATGACGTTCGCTTTCGAGGCGGTGAACTCCAAAAAGGCAAGATGCGCCGGATCGGTGGAACCGTCATCGATAATCGAGACCGGACCGGGAAAACCGGTGTGTCTCAACGAGTCGAGCGCCGCAGGAAGCCGCTTGCGGACCTCATCCGGGCAGCCCGTCGGCACGCACGTCACGATTGCCAATCCGGTACGCATTACAACCCTCAAAACCTGGGGGATCATTTCCAGTCAACTCGCCGGGGAGTGGCGTCGAAAACCCGCTAGCGCGTTGTTGCGCTGCTGGTCGGTGGGGGCGAGGTCCAGTACAGCAATGAGGCGGTCGATCGCCACCCGGCGGCCCTGTTCGTCCAGGCCGAATAAATCGAACTTCAGGGTGGGGGGCCGTTCGCGAAAGTGTGACTGGGCCGCTTTCCAAAGTTTATGCTGGATCGAATACATCTCGAGCTTCGACCAGGGAAACGTCGTACGGAGCAGGCTATCCACGGAATCTTCCAGAGGGCGAAACGACCACACAATCACCGTCTCCTCTCCCCACGCCGCGAGCAGATCGTCGACCATCAGGCAAAAGAGCGGATGTTTGGCACCGTGCACTGCACGGCGACTGCGGCTCCAGTTTTGGAGTATGCTCTGCCGATCTTCGGAACTCCATGTGCATTCCCCCAACGGTTCGTTCCACATCCGCCGCAAATCGATGGAGAGGTCCCACGGCTCATAGTGGTTGTCGGGATGGTTTTCGACATCGTTCTCCCAAAACGGGGCGCCCATGTCGACCCCCAGGTGGTGTAGGGCGCCTGCCCAAAACGACGACCCAGATCGGTACAGCCCCACAACCGCCACGCGCCGGTGTGTCATGGCTCCTCTCCCAACATCTTTCGAACGACCCATTCCCGCGATCGGACGCGCCGTGGTTCCCACGCGGACTGAGCCGCTTCGGCCGACGAAAGCTGCGTCACAAACGCTGCCGGCAGATCTGACCAGCTTTCCGGAAATTGCTTCGCGAGTTGTGCGGTCAGCATCTCGAATCGCGCCGTCGGTAAGTGACGCCTCAGGATTCGCAATGCATTACACAGAGAACCGTCGTAGCGGGGCAAGTCGAGCGGACTGCGTCCCCGTCCGTTCGGGGCGGGCTGCGATGCGGTGTAATGGTAACAGGTGACCGATGGCAACATCCGTACTCGATACCCCAAGGCCCACGCGCGGAGGGCGAGATCAGCATCTTCGAAGTTGCCGCAGCCGAACAGTCCGCCATCGAACCCTCCCAGCGTCTCGAACAATTGTCGTCGCATGGCCAGACAGGCACAGCCGGTAAACGGCACGTCGTGCGGCTCGGTGCTGGGAGGCGTGCGGACGGCGACGACACTCAGTTCGGGGGCGAATGCCCACCGCCATCCATAGTAGTCCGGGGCGTTGAGCGAATCAGTTTGCCGCCGCTCGAATTGCGAAAAGTCATTGATCAATTGCGTGCGTGCGCCAATGATCGTGTGATCGTCCACGGCCTCAATCAAGCGATGTAAGTCGGGCGCCGAGAAAAAGACATGTCCGTCGGTCTGCAGGAGGATATCGCCAGTGGCCAGCCGCGCTGCCGCGTTGCGGGAACGGGCGATGCCTTGCCGCCAATTGTGGCGCACGAGCCGCATCCCAGCGGGAAGGTCGACGACGGGCGGATCCGACGCGTCGTCGAGGACGATCAATTCGAGTTCGAAATGCTGCTGTAATTTGGCGAAAAACCGGAGCGTCAGCGGGAATGCCGCGCCCTCATTTCGCACCGGGATGACAACGGAAATTTTCATGGGCCGGACAGGCGGGGCGTGCGCGAAGTTTTGTGGACCAAGTTTAGATAGACATTAGGACTCGTACGCAGCGATGTCTCACGCCAGCGCTTCAATCTCGTGAAGCTTGGCGGTGAATTCGGTCCGCGTACCCGGCGAGTGGACCTCCCACCGCTGCAGACGGAGCGGTTCGACGACGCGATTTGGTCCAAAGTCGGTCGTGACCAGCGTGGAAAATCCGACCGTTTGCGCCACGGCCATCAATTCATAGTCCGCATAGCCGTAAGGTGTCGCGAAGTCGCGGCAGGGACGCCCGAGACGATCCTCAATCACGGCCTTGCTTCCGGCCAGCTCCTGCAGGCGCTGGTCGCGCGGCAGGTGGTCAAAAATGCAATGTGTCAAGGAATGCGCCCCGATGTCGTGATCCACGGCCAACTCCTGAATATCTTCCCAATTCATGAACGTTAGCGGCCGATAGGCCGCGACGGTTCCATTGGTATAGCCCGGGCAAATGTAAAACGTCGCGCGAATGTTATGCTTCGCCAGTATGGGCCGCGCATGTCGAATGCAGCCGATGATGCCGTCGTCAAAGGTGATGGCGACGCGTTTATCCGTTGCCGTCACGTTCTCTGTTATGCGCGGAATTGCATCGAATTGATATCCATGGTCAATCAAGATCTCGACGTGCTCGGCGAACGTCGCCGGCTTCAATATCCAGGGTGACAACTCATCGTCGGCCAATTCGTGATAACAGAGAATCAACACGCGAGGTGATTTTGGCAATGACGGTTGAGAATGGCTGACTCGGG
>CALFYU010000011.1 GCA_937952455.1 uncultured Planctomycetaceae bacterium | reverse complement strand
CGAAGGGGACAAGATTTCCTGCGAACGCATCTATTGGGACCAGGCCTCGGTCCTGGTCCAAATCGGACTGCTGGACCCCGCCGGCCTCCCGGTCGCCGGCGTCGAACAGGCCCGCAAGTTTGAGGACCCGGGGTTGCCGTCGAATGAGTTGATGGGGGGTGGACGTTAGCAGATGCCATTAATTTGCGGCAATCCGGTAGGTCGGCCCAGTGCCTGACGAACACGACAGGTTGATTTCAGTGTTGAGAGTCGCCTATAAGTCGCGTCAGGCAGCGGACTGACCTTCGGGAATTTCCCAGGCTTCAGGGGTCTTGATCTTTTTTCGGCTCGTTTTCCGCTTTGGGCGGGTCACCAGCGATGAACGAAAGCATCAATTGATTCGACTCGCTCTCGATGATGATCGAAACGGCGTCTTTGTTCTCTTTAATTTCCTTCTTGGCGTCCTCCGCATTTGAAACATATGCATCAGTTGCTTCGACGACGACTTTTCCAAGTACAATCTTCTTACCAAAAAGCTCCTCGACGTAGTCATCGGTCCCTACAAGTTGGAATGGACCAGGTTTGCTCAAAATCTCAACGATTTTCGCAGCCTTGTCGAGGGAAAGCTGATACGTGGCATTGTCAATCGCCCGCTTATCACCACGCATAGCATTTTCCACTTGTTCCAAAGATTGGGCATCTTCCTCTGAAAATTCTTCGGGAATAACCAAGCGAACTCCGTAATGGACCATGATTTCGATGATGACATTGCACAAGTGGAGCATCGCGTTAAGAAGTGATTCAAATTCGCGTTTTTCGGACTCGACTCCTGTAGCTGCCGGCAACTTGAACTCGTCGTCACTATCAGATGCAATGAAGGTTGGCATGCCACCCGACATCCACCAAAGCAGAAAACGGCACATTTGAACACCAGCAAATGGGTCTCCCGGTCGGATCGCAGAAAAATGTGCAATCGTTTTCTTAGTCGCTGGTTGCATTTGGAAATTGGCAGTAAACAATTGACTGGTTACATTCATCTCCAGCGATTCATCACCTGATTTCTGCAATTCAATATCACATGCCAATTGTACGGGTGGTTCTGCGCCAATAATTGTACCTTCTAATCGTCTGCCCTTCGAAATAATCATTTTGTGCATTTCGGGAATGCGAAGGCACAATTCTTCGTGGACAATTGAGAATTCAACAATATCGGAATCGGGAATCTCAATTGACCTGTGTGAGTTGCCTTGGTGAAAGTCCTCTAATTTCTCCGCAGATTCCCCTTTGACTTTGAAGGAAAACATCGTGTCACCAAAGCCGTCTTCTCCTGGGCCAAATGATTTGAGAAAAACCTCCCCGTCATCATCGACTCCCATGTTGAATTGCAGTGGGAAGTGTTTTCGCAATAAGGGAATAGCAGCATTCGGCGGAACGAATCCAGCGTTCGTGTCTTTGACCAGGTTGTTGATGACCTCGTTTCGCAAATATTGCACAGCGTCTGTTGCTGTTGCTGCAATCGCAGTAATGGGATACTTCGAGAGGTTTAGTGGAGAATCTGGGCTTACAAAATAGCACTCGCGCGCAAGGTCCCCAATCGACTTAACTAACTTGTCAAACATCGATCTCACATTAGGATCGGTGTGCGAGTAGCCCAAGAAAAGTATGTGATAACGGGTGGCAAGCGAAAGTGCTGCGTTAAACAAGAGTGGATTCCATTCGTCAGCAAAAAAGCCGTTGTAGTCGGTCCGTGTAATCAGAATTTCGTGATCAATATCTCCGTGAATCTTGTAATAAGCGGTTTTCGCGTCGTGGGGGACCATGGCTAGGGATTTGTCGTCGTACGCGACGGAAATGTTTTCTGGACCGTACGCATTCTCAACGCATCGATCATAATTTGTCGTTATGACATATTTGAGTTGTGGGATGTCGGTAAGCAGGTCGAAGATTGTCGTAGCCCTTGGTTTAATCGCTAAAGCTGCGCGAACAATTTCCATCAATTCGTGGCGACTTCCGGCACGCAGATCTACAAATCGTTCCGCTACATCCGGGAGCATTTCACCCAACGAGGCAAACCCTGCTTTTTCTGTGGGGCCGCAGCTTTCGAGAATTCGATTCGCTAAATCTGCCCCCATCGGGAGTCCAGCATCGTAATTGAACCCAGATCCGGTCCAAAGTATCACTTGGCCTAGCCGGAGTTTGTTCGCCACTCGGGACAAAATATCGGCGGCACCTTCACTGAGGTTGGACTGGGTCATGGTTCAAAGCATTTTGCAATGATATAGAAATTTGTCGAGCTGGGCGGAAAAAGTCAGTTAGGGGCCTAAGGCACCGAATTCTCCCTAAACATGCCGCCTCGGCTGCGGCGCTACGTTCTCGCTTCTTTTCACAGCCGCGCAATTAATCCCCTACTCCAAAGCCCCTTCCCGTTCCTCCGCGAACGTATCCGGCGGCGTAAACTGGAAATTCCGCGACTGCCGGAAGAATTCCAGCGGATTGTCGTAGACGATCTTTTTGATCTTCGAGTCCGGGACGCCCCGTTTGCGGAGCTCCTGGATGAAGTCGGGGACTGCCAGCGGTTGGGAGGGGCCCCAGTCGCCGGCGGAGTTCACCATGATGCGGTCGTCGCCGTACATTTCGATGATGTCGGCCGCCCGCGCAGGCGTGCATTTGGTCACCGGGTAGAGCGTCATCGCACACCAAAAGCCCTCTTCCTTGGCCAGCCGTACGGTGTGTTCTTCGACGTGGTCGATCAGCACCCGCTCCGGTTCGACGCGGTCGTCTTCCAGCAGCATGTCGACGATCATCCGCGTCCCCTTGTACTTATCCTCTAGGTGCGGGGTGTGGATCAGAATCAACTCGCGGGTCTGCAGCGCCAGATCGACATGTTCGCGGAAAATCGTGGCTTCGTTTTTCGTGTTTTTGTTGAGGCCGATTTCGCCGATCCCCAGCACGCCGGGACGGTCCATGAATTCGGGGATCATGGTGATCACTTCCCGCGACAGCGAAACGTTCTCCGCTTCCTTGGCGTTGATGCACAGCCAGGTGTAATGCTGGATGCCGGACCAACCGGCGCGTGTCGGTTCGAATTCGGTGAGCTGGCGAAAATAATCGCGAAAGCCGTCGACGCTGCCCCGGTCAAAGCCGGCCCAGAACGCCGGTTCGCTGACGGCGACACAACCCATCCGCGCCATCCGTTCGTAGTCATCCTTCACGCGGGAAATCATGTGCACGTGGGGATCGATGTAATACATGGTCTCGCTGCTTTCTCGGTTCTCAGTTCTGTCGGGTAGCACGGATTGCCGGGGACACACCGCCGCGCCGGCGGGCCCTCACCCCTAGCCCCTCTCCCAGAGGGAGAGGGGAAGCATCTTCACGTCACACCTGTACCACGAATTCTCCCTCTCCCTCTGGGAGAGGGCCGGGGTGAGGGCCCGTCTGCCGAAAGGGTCTCCGTATTCTTTGATGAGGGCACAAACCGAGGCCTCTTGCGGGCGATGCCCGCCCCGATAGCAGAGCTATCGCCGCCACCCTGACATCTTTTCAAAACGTTTTTTCTGTGAACGTACCGCCGTTGGCCGGGACCGATCCTTGCGTCGGGCGGCTAATTCTTGTTCCAGCCCGGGACGTACTCATCGCTGAAGATCATCTGCACACGCTCGGCGCGGTCGAAGCCGGGAGTGTTCAGCAGATCGATGGCCCGCTGCAATTTTTCCAAACGGGGGTCGGAGGCGGTGTGATCGTCCTCATCGGCACGCTCGATGCGATCCAGCGCCGCTGCCAGTTCTAATACTCGCGCCCGCATTTCCAAAAACGTGCGGTCCAAGATTTCATCGGCTGTCTGCGTAGCGGACATCGAGCCAACTCCCTCGCTGTTTTTCTGCCTGCGTCGTCAAAATGAGCCGTGATTTGGCTCGAAACGTCACAATTTTGTCACATTGTCATTACAAATCGGTGACATCCCTAGTTTCCGTTGCCAGCTAGTGGAAATCAAGCGGTGCTAGCGGTTGTGCCCGGAAGAAGGGCGAACTCAGTCCGATTTGAGGAGTTCCATGATGATTGCCGAATTGCAAGACGGACCAGTCTGTTTTGAGACGCGGCGGATGATGTGTGTACGCGCCCGCCTGGCAGGCAATGGGTTCCGCAAGTTGGTGTGTGAGGCAACATTCAAGGGAGGCTTCTCTTCGCGCTCACACTCCTTGCACATTACCAGTCCGCGTGGTTCAGCGAGTGGGCCTCTGAGTCAGGCGGATGCAATCAGGCGGCGAAAGCATGTCGGACGGAATTGCAAAAACGTTTGAGGCCTTGGCCCGCACGACAAACTCGCACGCGCTGGACGTGTTGCTTGTCGCGCTGGATATCTCCCATGAGGAGATCCGCGACCAGGCGATCAAGGCGCTCATGAAACGCCGCGACCCGCGGGGCCAAATCGAGGTGCTGCGGCGATTTCAACAATTGCCTGATAAGACCCGCGCGTTATTGGAACCGTACTCCAGCTCGATGGGCAAGGCGCTGCGGCAAAGCCTGGTTTCGGGGGAACAACAACTCGAGTCCAACGCGCTGCAGTTCATCCGCGAATTCGAGGTGTACGACCTGCTGCCGGTCGTCTTGGAGACCTTGGCCGATCCTGCGCGTGAAGCACACCACCGTTACTGTCTGGAGACGGTCGACGAATTGGTCAATACGCTCTATGAGCACGTGAACCACAACAGCAGGGACAACAAATATCTCCGCGACGCGCGGTTGGTGCAACTGCGAATCGTCTCGGCTTTGGAAAAGGTTTGCAGCCAACCGGACATCCCCGGCTATGAGCGATTGCTCGAAAGCTTATTCATCCTGGGGGACCTGGAGGTCGGCGAGATCCGCAAGTTGCTGCGGCAGGACGGCCACCCGCGGCGGAAACAGGCGGAAAGTCTGCTTCGCGAAAGCGACCACCCAGGAATCATGCAACTGATCGTCGACTTTATGGGGCTGAGCCATCCCAGCTAT
>CALFYU010000010.1 GCA_937952455.1 uncultured Planctomycetaceae bacterium | reverse complement strand
CCGAATAACTGCGAGACAGCGCATGTCGATCAAATCAGCGATTGAATGGACGGAGGCGACTTGGAATCCCGTAACGGGGTGTACCAAGATCAGCCCGGGGTGCGGCCGCTGCTACGCCGAGCGGCTGTCAAAACGCCTGCAGGCGATGGGGCAGCGGAAGTATCGCAACGGATTCAACCTCACCTTACATCCGGACACGGTCGAGGAGCCGCTGCAGCGGAAAAAGCCGACGGTGTATTTCGTGAACTCGATGAGCGACCTATTCCACGCGGACGTCCCGGCCGATTTCATCCGCCAGGTGTTCGACGTCATGGGCCGCGCCAGCTGGCACACGTTCCAGGTTTTGACGAAACGCCCCGAGCGGGCCGCGGAGCTCGCCGCCGCCCTGGATTGGCCGCCGAACGTCTGGATGGGGACGAGCATTGAGAATCAGGATTACTTGTGGCGGTGTGAGCGGCTGCTCCGGCTGCCGGCGGCCGTGTTGTTTCTGTCGTTGGAGCCGCTGCTCGGGCCGATCCGCTTCGACAACCTGGTCGGCATCGATTGGGTGATTGTGGGCGGCGAATCGGGCCCCAAGGCGCGGCCGATGCAGCCCGATTGGGTCCGCCAAGTGCGGACGCAATGCGTGCGGTTCGACGTCCCGTTTTTCTTCAAACAGTGGGGCGCATATGGCGCGGACGGGATCAAACGGGCCAAGAGCAAAAACGGCCGACGATTAGACGGCCGGACATGGGATGAATTCCCGCGGAGGAAAGTACCCTGTTGAAAATGGAGGTTCACATGCAGGTGAAAACGGACGTTTCGATCCGCTGGATGATCCGGCGTGATTTTCCGCAGGTCCTTGAGATCGAGTGGGACAGCTTCGACGTCGCCTGGTGCGAGGAGGATTTTATCAAGTGCCTCCGGCAAAGAAACTGTATCGGGATGGTCGCCGAGCTGGCGGCGAATCCTCGCGAAATCGTGGGGTTTATGATTTACGAATTGCACAAGAGCCGGCTTGAAGTCCTCAATTTTGCGGTCGCTCGCGAGTATCGCCGCCAGGCGGTCGGGCGGCAGATGGTTGAGAGACTGCAGTGCAAGTTGTCCCCACAGCGGAGACGGGAGATCATCGCCGTCGTCCGCGAGAAAAACCTTGCCGGTCAGCTGTTTTTTAAGGTTCTTGGATTCCGGGCAACCGGAGTACTGCGCGGTCACTTTTATGACGATGAGGACGGCTACCGAATGCTGTATCGGATTCATCCGGAAAACGTACGCTGATCGCGAGGGAGGATACTTCGTTGAAATGTTTTCGATGCTGGCTGCACATGGGGACGCTGAACGAGATCGGGAATCCGAATCCGGAGGACGTTTTCGGCGTGCCCGAGTGTGAGGTCTGCGGTTACGCCCCCGGCCAGTTGCCGGAGTGCCGCGTCTGCGGCTGCAACGAATATCACCCCTGCACGCTGCCGGACAGCGAGCCGTGCGCGTGGGAAAATTTCGAGCTGTGCACGGCCTGCGCCGATCTCCATCAGTACATCCGGCATTGGAGTTTTCAGCGGGGCGAGTGCGACGCCTACTGCGGCCGTCCCGCCCCTGGCCGGCGCCAGGACCCAGATTGGGGAAACCCGTTCAGTCATCGGGATCTGAGACGTCCCGGGCTGATTAAGGTTGAAACTCCGTCTGAGGCGGTCGTTTGCTACCGATCGAAATGGATTCTGCAGCAGCCTGATTTGTTACGCAGCCTGAAAGGCCTGCAGGGCAAGATCCTTGGCTGTTTCTGTAAGACGCCGCAGAATCCGCTCGCCCCTTGCCATTGCGAGGTATTGGCGTTGATGGCGAACCGTTCGCACCTGGCGTTGTGCGGAGAGTTGGAGCGGGCGGCAAATGGTTAAGAAGTTTCGTTGTGACGATTGCGGCCGGGTGCATTGGTATCTCCCGGCCGGCGGCTGCCGCGACTGTCGCGGCGAGCTGAAACCCCTAACCCCTAAACGGAGGCGCAAGGATGCTCGTTCTAAGCCGGAAAAAAGATGAACCGATATATATCGAAACTACGTCGGGCGAGGTCATCAGAATCATTCCCGTGCGGATCGGTCCGCACGCCGTGCGACTCGGCCTGGAAGCGCCGCGCGACGTCAAGATACATCGCGGGCAACCGGCTCCCGAAAGAGAACAACCGCTGGCGGAGAGTCCGCCGGCCGAGGCAAAGCCGGCTGCGTAGCAGTCGCGCTTTTAATAACTAGGAAACACCGCGCATGATTTGCGATCACGAAAATGCAACGACCCTGTTTTGCCCTCATTGCGGTAAGAATTTGGAGTCTCAGGGTTTGCTTGGTCTGTTAATCCACTGCCGCCGCCAGGCAGCGAATTTGACGAAAAATTTTGAAACCAGAATGGCGAGGATTGAGAGGGGGCGTTCGAAGTCGCACCCAAAACAGAATTTTCCCAAAGCCATCAAAAAATGGGAGAAGTGGGCCGACGAGCTTGAAAAGCTATTAGAGAACCAAAACTAACGGGGATCGTGTCCGGCGCCGTCGGTGAGGCTTGTGGCCTCGCAAACTAACTCACCGCAACACAGTTGGTAACTCAGCAACCGACGGTGTCGGGCTCGGTCCCTCCTCGTCGCAAGGATGCGCCTGTTCGGCAGGGATGCCGTTTTGTTTTTGCATCACTGACGGACCGACTCAATGGCCAACGAGGGCACACAACAGGGAACGTTGTTTTTCACGCGGCAGGAAAAGGATCGTTTGCTCCTCGCCGCGGACTTCGGCGACCTGGCCGGGCACAAGACCACGGCCGCCAATATCGTCGAGTTGATGTCACAGATTGAACGATTCCCCGATCAAAGGCCCGACGGGGCGATCGTCGCCAGCCGCCAGGCCCTGGCCTCCCGATTCAATTGGGGCAAGGGCGTGTCGACGGCAACGCTCGACCGCACAGTGCGGGCCGCCAAGCTGCTGGGAATCATCCAGGTCGAAACCGACCCACACAAAACCGGCGGGCAAGGGGCGAACACATACCGCCCCGACTGGCACGCCGTCCAACGATTCGGGAGCCGCGCACCTGCAGCTCCCGAGACAACCAACCAGGACAGCACAACCGAAAAACCGGGTCATCACGGTGACGAAGCGCTTCGTCACGATGACGAGGCGCCTCATCACGGTGATGAAGCGCTTCGTCACGGTGACGACCCCTATATAAGGAATAAAAAACAACCATGTAAAAACATGTATAAAAACCATGTCATGGATGGGGATCAAAGATCCGGAAAAAATGAGGAGGGCTGGCCGCGCGAAATCAGCAAGGATCAGCTCACGGGAATCGAACCGGTTCTGGAATTGTTTGAGATCGCGGTCGATGCTGGGTGGATCGGTTCCACCGAGCTCGAAATGATCAAGTTTTTCGCGCTTGCCCGGTACTGCCGGCGAAAGGGGAATTGCCCCGGCGCGTTTTTTACCTGGTCCCTCAAAAACGGGAAGTGGGACCGCATCACCGATCAGGACGAGGACGCCGCCCGGGGGGCGGTCAAGAAAGTCCTCGCCAGGGAAAGGGCATTGGCGAATGTGTAGGGTACAACCGCAGTTCACGCGCAGCGGGTTGATTTTGACGGAGTTCGAGGAGCTGCTCCGCCAGCACGCGCAATATCATCTCGGCAGCGGCATCATTGCCCGCAGAAACCGCTCCACGGACGATCTGTGGGCCGTCTATCACGGATGTTGGGAAATCCCCGTGCTGATCGCCACGCAGTTTGAGAAGCCGCGCAGGGACCCGGAACGCTTCGATATTCTGGCTGAGGCAGTTGCCTACATCTA
>CALFYU010000009.1 GCA_937952455.1 uncultured Planctomycetaceae bacterium | reverse complement strand
GACGGCGGCGTGCGGCAAATCCCCGGACCGACTGCGGAGCACGCCACGGCCGGGGTCTGGGCTACCTATCCGCAGGAATACCTGAGCAATTTCCCCGGCGGATTCATGGATCAGATGGTCGGAACGGCGCTGCTGCTGCTCATGATCTTTGCCATTTCGGATGAAAAGAACATTGCCCCCAAGATGAATTTGGGACCCGCGATTGTCGGGGCGGTCGTGTTCTTGATTGGGATGACCTTCGGCATCAATTGCGGCTACGCGATCAACCCCGCACGTGATTTCGGACCGCGTCTCTTCACGGCCGTGGCCGGCTGGGGAAGCGGCGTCTTTTCGGCGCACGACTATTTCTTCTGGGTCCCCATCGTAGGTCCGCTCGTGGGAGGCGTGATCGGCGGTTGGGTGTATGATGCATTTATCACCAAACAACACCCGCCGAGCGCAGAAGCGGCCGTTTGAATGACCTCGCCACCAAGTTCCAAGCAAAGATTCGGTTTCTTTTTAGCCACAGATGAAACACAGATCGAACACAGATTCTTCAAGGTTGAGACTGCAAGTCCCAAACCGATGGCTTGCCTTCGTACACCCCGATCACGACCAGAAAATGTGGCCTAATGACATCGGGTGCAAAACAAGGGTAATATCAAACCGCGGCCGGAAGCCCGCATCAATCAGACTTGTCCATTCCAGACGTCCGATTTGAGAAAGATTCCAAAACGTTGCTAGACGAAATTAGCCACCAGAATTACGACAAACAGACCGTCGCACAGGTGCCGGTGGATGCTGCCGCCGACTCCGTTTTTGTTTCATTCGCGTCTTTTGTGGTTTTATTCGTTGTTCATGTTTTCCTGATTGCAAATTGTGGAATTCATTATGCCGCCGGCTCGCTTGTTAATCTCGTCCCTCGTTTTACCCCTCTCGCTGGTGTTTTCGGGAAAATCGTTTGCCGCCCAGGACACCGACGCTCCCAACTGGGAGGCCGGTTTCTCGAAGGTGGTGATTACACCGGAGGAGCCGCAGTTTCTTTCCGGCTACGGCGGACGCGATAAACCGGCCGATGGGCAGGTGAGCGATCTGTTTGCTCGGGCCATGGCGCTGCGGGTGCGCGGAGGGCGAACGGTCGTGATGGTTTCCACCGATTTGATCGGCATACCGGCACCGATGGCGCAGATCGTTTGTGATGCCGTCGAGAAGGAGCATGGGCTGAACCGGGCCGATATCATGCTCACCTGTTCGCATACGCATTGCGGGCCGGCGCTGGATGATGAACTGAGCCACATGATGTCCATTCCGGATGAGGAATGGGAGAAGATCCGCAACTACCAGTTGGTCCTCAACGACAAGCTGATCCGCGTCATCGCCGAGGCGCTCCGCGATTTGCAGCCGGCGCGTCTGGCGACCGGCATCGGCAAAGCGGAATTCGCCGCCAACCGCCGTCCGCCGATCGGAGTCGGCCCCATCGACCACGAAGTCCCCGTGCTGCGGATCACGACCACAGACGGGCAACAAGTCCGCGGCATCGTGTTTGGCTACGCCTGCCACTGCACGGTGATGAGTTTCTACAAGTGGTGGGGCGACTACGCCGGGGAGGCGAGCCAGTTTTTGGAGGAGCGGCATCCCGGCGCGACGGCCTTGTTCTTTGCCGGCTGCGGCGCCGATCAGAATCCGTTGCCGCGCCGCAAGCTGGAACTGGGCGTCAAATACGGCCGCATGCTGGCCGCCGGCGTGGAAGAGGTCTTCGAGACGGAAATGACTGCCGTGGCGCCGACGTTGTGGACCGGCTTCCGGCGGGTCGAGTTGGAGTTCCAACACATTCCCTCGCGCGAGGAACTCGATGCGGAGTTAAGCAGCGACAACATCTACGCGGTGCGCCGCGCCCGACGTCTTTTGGAACGTCTGGAACGTGACGGGTCGCTTTCTGCAACCTACCCGTATCCCGTTCAGGTCTGGAAACTCGGCGGCGGTCTCACCTGGATCGCGCTAGGCGGCGAGGTGGTCGTCGACTATTCCTTGCGCCTGAAACGGGAACTTGGTTCCGGAAAAACCTGGGTGACCGGTTATGCCAACGACGTGATGTGTTATATCCCCTCGGAGCGTGTGTTGGACGAGGGCGGATATGAGGGGGCCAGCTCGATGATCGTCTATCAGCAGCCGAGTCCCTGGAAGCCTGGGTTGGAAGCACGGATCGTCGACACTGTGCACGACCTGATTAAGGAGTCGGCTGCGAGTGCGCCTGAGTAGTCTCGGCATCGTTGTCCCCCGCATCAGGAGACTTTGCGACGGCGACGCGGTTACGGCCCGACTCCTTGGCGTAATAGAGGGCGGCATCGGCAGCGGCGATCAGTTCGTGCGCGTCGTCGGCATGTTTGGGGAGCGTGGCAACTCCGACGCTGACCGTCGTCGGAATTGTCGCTCCGGCGAACACAAACGTGTGGTCGTCGACCGCCTCGCGGATCACTTGGGCCATTCTCGCTGCACCATTGTCGTTGACGCCCGGCAGTAGTACGGCGAATTCTTCCCCGCCGTACCGGGCCGCCAGAATGCGGTCGTGGGCCCGCATCTGTTCCAGCGAGGCAAGGACGACCTGCGCGGTCGAACGCAACACGTGATCGCCGACCAGATGGCCGTAGTGGTCGTTGATCACCTTAAACCGGTCGATGTCGAGCAACAGCAACGAGCAATAGTCACTTCGCTCGTGGGCGAATCGCACCTCGGCGGCGATCGCCTCGTCAAACGTGGCGCGGTTGGCCATGCCGGTGAGGCTGTCGGTCCGGGCTTGCTGCTCGATCTGGGCGCGCTGCAGGGCGTTGAGAATCGTGCCGGCGAGATAGTCGGCCGCCCATTGGGCCAGCTCGATATCGGCCTTCTGGAACTTGTCCGCTGGTTCGCGCGACAGGCCGATGGCGCCCACCGTGGCCCCTTTCCGAACCAACGGGACGGCGATCGAGTGGCTTAAGAAGCTGCGTACTCCGTGTCGCAGCAGGTCCGTACGATTAAAAATCTGGGTGGTCATCGTCGAATGCGCCTGTGCCGCGATGGCGTCCTCGGCCTGACACAGTTGGCGTTCGACGTTGGGATTGGGTACGGTGCCGCACCGCACAAACGAATTGCGCGAAACGTCATCGGCCGTGGTGGAGATGTACAGCGCGGCCCGGCTGGCCACCGATTTTGCGCGCAGGGCCGTCATGAATTCCTGAATCATGTCGACGGGAGAATCGAAGCGGGCGTCGGTGATCGCTCGCAGTTCGAGGATGTCGTTCGTCCGCGTCAACTCGTGCCGTTGCGATTCGAGCGTGAAACTGGCGCGGCGCAGCTCGCCGATCCGTAGAGCCAGTTGCTTCAGCAGCATGAAATGCCGCTGGTCAGCGGTCTCGGAATGAAACAGATGCGTGGCCACGACCAATCCGATCGAGTTCTGGGCCAGCGGAATACCGATGAAGAACAACCGGGAGATGTGGCGGCGGTCTGCGGCGGCTAAGGTATCGACCAGGCGGCTGGCGCGGCACTCTCGGCCTTCCAACACGAACGGATCTCCGCCGGCGGCGCGGCTGAGGATCGAATCGTCGACGGCCAGCGACTTGCGTGCTTCCCGCGATAGACCGCGGCTTTGGGACACGGAAAGTTCCCCGTTGGAGATTTCCAGAAACGCGGCGAAACCCCGGTCGGTGTTGGGGATCAGATTATTGAGCAAGACGCGCACGGACCGGTCGACGTCGGTCTCACTAACGAATTAGCGGAGCAACAGATTATCAACGCGCGTGATGTGGAGATATTTTGGAATGGTAGCAAGTG
>CALFYU010000008.1 GCA_937952455.1 uncultured Planctomycetaceae bacterium | reverse complement strand
CGCTATGATTGCGTCGGCGCCAACGGCAACTCCATTATCAAAACGCCGCACCTAGATCAGCTGGCCGCCCAATCGGCGAACTTTTCGCACGCATTCGTGCAGGCCCCCGTCTGCGTCCCTGCACGGGCGTCGTTCTTTACCGGCCGCTATGCCCATGCCCACCGCAATCGCGTGAACTACACGCCGATCGACCGCCGTACGGTCCTGCTCCCGGCGCGGTTGCGCGAGGCGGGATTTCAAACGGCTCTGATCGGCAAGCTGCATCTGTTTTATTTCTATCCCCCCTCGGCCGAGCATGCGCAAAAGACCGGTTTCGACATCGTCGAATTACACGACGGCACACACAGCACCGACCGCTGGTCGGATTATGCCGCCTGGCGAAAAAAACATGATCCGCGGCGAGAGATCTACTATCGCATGCTGGCCAAAGATGTGCCGGCACTCGCGGGGGATCTTCAACCGGGGACGAACCCCTTCCGTGCGGCGATTGACGAACAGTACACCGACACGACTTGGACCGGCGAGCGGACGCGAGCGGCGCTGCGGAAACTGGCTGCCGACGACCGGCCCTTTTTTCTGTACTCGTCGTTCTGGAAACCACATTCCCCCTTTGAAGTGCCGGTTCCCTTTGACAGTCTGTACAACAACGTCGACTTCGAGCTTCCCAAGCCGGAATCGCTGGCAGATATCGAGCGACTGCCGTTGCCGCTGCAAAAGCTGATTCTCCGCGGCGAGAATCCGCCGTACGACATGGACCGTGCGGAGTTGAATTGGATTTACCGTAGCTATTACGGGGCGATCACGCACATCGATCGCGAGGTGGGACGCATCCTGCAGACGCTGGAAGAGACCGGGCAGGCGGAGAATACGATCGTCGTTTTCACATCCGATCACGGCGACCAACTGCTCGAACATGGATTGATGGGCAAGAACGTCTTCTTCGAGGCGTCAGTCCGCGTGCCGCTGATGGTGCGGTTGCCAGGAAAAATTCGGCCCGGTAAACACAACCGTCTCGTCGAAACGATCTACCTATTGCCGACGCCGATGGAATTGTGCGTATTGCCGATTCCCGAATACTGACACGGCCGCAGTTTAGCGCCGCTGATTGCCGGTTTGCCGGGAAAAGACGTGCCGAGGGACGCGGTGCATAGCGAGAACATCATCCCCGAAGTGATCACCGGGGGGAGCCTCGATTTTGAATTCGTGCCGGGGCGAGGGATTAAAGGCATCCGGCATCCTGACGCCAAAATGATCCGCACCGACCGCTACAAGTACAACTACTATCCCGAAGGGTTCGCGGAACTATACGACCTGCAGGAAGACCCGCTGGAACAACACAACCTGGCCGACGATCCGCAACGAGCGGCGACGGTCGCCGAGTTAAAAGGCCGCATCCTGGATTGGCTGATCACGTCCACCGAAACCGACCAAATCGCGCGGAAGTGGATGGTGTAATCGCCACAAACCGGGAGGGCAAGGCTACTTCCGAGCCGCGCGTTACCAAAAACTGTTCCCCGGGTGGCACGGATTGCCACTGGCAATCCGTGTGCCGTAGGCACAAGAAGCAGCAGTTTCAGCGGCCCGTGCCGGGGAGGTTTCTTTTGCGACGAAGTCCGTCAACCGCGGCTTCCTGGGGGCTACGCCCGCCCCGATTGCCGTGGGCAATCGCGGCTACCCGGCGTTACGAAAATCGATCCCTGCTACCTTCGGCGAAGTTTCTGCAAACGCTGCCCCCCCACCTCCGCCACGTAAAGATTCCCGCCGCGGTCGATGGCGATCTGATGGCCGATGGTGAATTCCAGGGGACCGGTCCCCTCCTTCCCCCAGGACTGGACGATGTCGCCGGACGAAGCGAGCCGGAGAATTTTATCCCCGCTGCAGACGAAGACCTGTCCCTCGCCGTCCAGAGCGACGCCGAACGGTTTCGTCACTGGTGCGACTTCCAGCAGTTGGCCGTCGGCGTCGAAGATCTGTAGGCGGTTATTGTCGCGGTCTGCCACGATAATACGGCCTTTGGCGTCAACTTCGACTTGGTGTGGCGCGTGAAACTCCCCCGGTGCTTCACCGGCGCTGCCCCACGTGGTCAGGAATTTTCCATCCGGCGAGAGTTTCACCATCCGGCTGTTGCCGTAGCCATCGGCCACGTAGATCTCTCCCTGCGGACCGACGGCGACGTCGGTCGGTTGGTCGAATTGCGGCGGATCGGTTCCCAGTCCCGGTTTGTCGATCTGTCCGATGGCCAGCAGCAGTTTTCCATCGGCGTCGAATTTGTAAACCATATGGTGTTCGGTGCACGTGACCCAAATATTCCCCGGCCGGTCGACTTTGAGGCCGTGTCCCATCGCAACGTAGTCGTCGCCGAAGGACCGCAGGAATTTGCCCGATTTGTCGAAACACAGCACCGGGTGCTTGCCGCGATGCAGCAAGAAAACGCGCCCTTGCGCATCAACCCCCACGCCGGAACATTTGCCGAGTTTGATCTCGTCCGGAATCTGGACGCAGTCGAGCACGGCGGTGAATTCGACGGCGTCGCCGTCCGCGATGCTAGGAACGGCGAAAAAGACCGTGACGACGATTAGCAAAGCAGTCGTGAAGTCATTTCGAAGGGCCATTTCGCAAGAATCTCCGTGGAAGCCGATGTGAACGGAAACGGTCAGCCTACCACGAGGTCTGCCGTCCGGACAAGCGGCGGGGCGCCAAAAGCATCGCCTGTCGCATTGAATCCCTGCGTCAGCTGCGCGACAATAAGCTGATGCATCGAAACCTGAGTCCGGAGGCATACCTTTGACTGACCGAATTCGCCGCATTGTGGTGCAATCGTTGATCTGCATTGTCGTCGCGTTTTGCGGGACCACGCTCCACGGAGCCGACGACGATATCCGCCCATACGTCAAAAACCCGCGCTATTGGCAATACCGCGGCAAACCGGTGCTGCTGCTGGGGGGATCGGTCGAGGACAACCTGTTTCAGATCCCGGAACTGATCAAACAGTTGGACCTGCTGGAATCGGTGGGCGGAAATTACGTACGAAACACGATGAGTTCCCGCGACGAGGGAAACGTCTGGCCGTTCAAAATGGTCGACGGCAAATATGACCTCGACCAATGGAACGACCAGTACTGGCAGCGGTTCGATACGTTTTTGAAAGAGACGCAAAAGCGAAGCATTATTGTGCAGATCGAGGTGTGGGCGACGTTCGACTACTACCGCGATCCCTGGGAAAAACACAATCCCTTCGCGCCGAAGAACAACCGCACCTACACGACGAAGAGTTCCGGGCTGCCCAATCGCGTCGATTCGCATCCGCTGCAGTTGCGAAACCCGTTCGTCCGCTCGATCCCGTCGGAGGAGAATCTGCCGATCGTTTTGAAGTACCAGGAAAAGTTCGTCGAGAAGTTGCTCTCCTATTCGCTGCAATACGGGAACGTCTTGTATTGCATGGACAACGAAACCGCTGCCAGTCCGGCGTGGAGCGAACACTGGGCCATGTTCATCCGTCGGCATGCGGAGCAAGCGGGCAAGACGGTGTACCTGACCGAAATGCGCGACCCGTGGGATATTCTGGACCGCAAGCACGACGTCACGTTCGACAATCCGCAGTTGTACGGTTTCGTGGACATCTCGCAGAACAATCACAACAAGGGACAGAAACACTACGACCTGCCGCAGCGCCGCCGGCAACAGATTGCCGACAATCCACGACCGCTGAACAACGTAAAAGTCTACGGCGCCGACACCGGACGTTTTGGGAACTCCCGCGACGGGATCGAACGCTTTTGGCGGAACATATTCGGGGGATTGGCGGCCACACGTTTTCACCGGCCCGATTCAGGATTGGGATTGAGTCCGCAGGCGCAGCGGAACATTCACAGTGCGCGGGAAGTCACCGACGCCTTCGACATCTTCAGTTGCGAGCCGCACAACGACTTGCTGTCGGAGCGCAGCGAGAACGAGGCGTATTGTTTGGCCAATCCGGCCGGGCAGTTTGCCGTCTACTTCCCGGCCGCGGGGGACGTCCGTTTGAAACTTCAACCTACCGTGCACGCCAAGGCACGGCTGCGGTGGTACGACATCGATCACGGGAAATGGCAGCCGGCGATCGATATCAGCAGGGACAGCGTGATACTCAAAACGCCCAGTGACGGGCAGTGGGCAGCCGTCATTGCGGCGGAATAGGCGCAGCGGATATCCGATGGACGACGTCCCGATTTATCTCGACAATCACGCCACGACGCGCGTCGATCCGCGTGTCGTCGACGCCATGCTGCCATACTTCACGGAAATCTACGGCAACGCCGCCAGTATCAATCACAAGTTCGGTTGGGACGCGAGCGACGCCGTCGAAGCGGCGCGGGCCAAAATCGCTGCGCTGCTAAATACTGATCCCCGCAACCTGGTTTTCACCAGCGGCGCCACCGAGTCGAACAATTTGGCCCTCAAGGGGGTTATGCGAGCCGCTCCTGCGGGGAGCCATTTGATTACCGCCGCCGCCGAACACAAGGCGATTCTTGATCCAGCCAAACGCCTTTCTCGCGGCGGCTGCGAGGTAACGATTCTGCCAGTAGATCAATACGGGATGGTCGACCCGCAGCAAGTCGCCGATGCGCTGCAATCGAACACGGTGCTGGTGTCGATCATGTCGGCCAACAATGAGGTGGGGACACTCAATCCGATCGCCGACATCGCTGCTCTGTGCCGCGAGCGCGGGGTGCATTTTCACACCGACGCGGCGCAGAGTGCGGGCAAAGTCCCGTTAGATCTCTCCGCGACGCCGATTGATCTGTTGAGCCTCTCCGGCCACAAACTTTATGCGCCCAAAGGCATCGGCGTGCTGTTCGTACGGCACGGCGCTCCACGGATCAAGCTGGAACCGCTGTTTGACGGCGGTGGGCATGAGCGGCACTTGCGCAGCGGCACGCTGCCGGTGCCGTTGATCGTCGGCTTGGGTGTAGCGTGCGAACTGTGTAGCGCCGAAATGGACGACGAAGCGGCGCGGTTGTGGGAACTGCGAGAACGGTTGTGGACCGGCTTGCAACAACGTCTCGACGGGCTGCAGCAAAACGGTCATCCTGAAATGCGGCTCGCGGGAAATCTCAATGTCAGTTTTCAGGGGGTCGACGGCGAAGCGCTGATGAACAGCGTCAAACAGATTGCCGTCAGTTCCGGGTCCGCCTGCACGTCAGCCGATCCGCAACCGAGCCACGTCCTGCGGGCGATCGGGGTCAACGACGCGCTCACGCGGGCCAGTTTGCGATTCGGGCTAGGGCGGCTTAACACGGCAGTGGAGATTGACCGGGCCGTCGATGTGGTCACGGACGCGGTGCGACGATTGCGCGGATGAGCCGCCTGCGGAGCCGGGGGCTGGGAGAGCGGCGTTATTGTTTTCGCAAAACGAAGATCACATCTTCGCTGCGGCCGTCGACTTCGACGGGAGCGTCGATGTCCAAATCAAAATCGTACGTCTCCAACAGTTCCAACTCCGGCACGCGGGCCAGCAGTTGGCGGAACTGCCGCGCGGTATACATCCGAAACGGCATTTCATCGACGAGTTTTAGCTTGCGTGTCGGCGTCGTGACATCGAGCATCATGCCCACCATCTCGACCCGCTGTTTGCTGTCAATCGACATCGTCCACAACCGTGATTGCACGCCTACGTTTCCGCGGCGGGCGGAGTAACATTCCGCGTCTCAGATCCGCAGATCGGTCGGCGTCAGG
Source organism: uncultured Planctomycetaceae bacterium (assembly GCA_937952455.1). Taxonomy (GTDB): domain Bacteria; phylum Planctomycetota; class Planctomycetia; order Planctomycetales; family Planctomycetaceae; genus Symmachiella. The sequence goes on along the minus strand of CALFYU010000008.1, from coordinate 3,936 downwards.
TGCAGCCCCAATAAATAGAGCCCCCCCTTGCGCAAGGCGCGGGCCACACATTGCAGATGCGCCGTTGCCGATTGTTCATTGGGCAAGTGCCGAAAACTGTTGATCAGATTGAACGCCGCGTCGACCTTCTTAGGGAGACGAAAGTCGGCCATGTCCCCCACCATGGCGGTCGGCTCAAACCCGCGCCGCTCCAACCGGCGGTTGCAAAACTCCACCGCCTTCGGATTGAGATCATTACCAGACACGTCATAGCCGGCCTGGGCGAGCTTGATCAGCAGCCGTCCCGTCCCGCACGCCGGTTCAAAGAGGCGTTGCACCGGGCCGGTGGCATATTCGTCAAAGCACGCTTCGAGAAACGCAAATTCCTTCCGCCAATCGGCGGCGAAGATGATGTCGTAGTAGGTGGGATAGTCGTAGACTTTGCCGTGTATGATTTCCGTCATGTCGTTTTGAACTTTGACATCCATGAGTCACCTAATCTTCCCCCTCTCCCCCTTGGAGAGGGGAGAATCTGAGACGTGCGGGCGTGCTAACCTTCGTCCTTCTTCGTCTGTTCCATCACCGGACGCAAACCGGCTAACACCTTTTGCCGCGCATCACTGATCGGACCGGACAGGATCGCGCCGGCTGCCTGTTGGTGACCGCCGCCGCCGAATTGCTCCGCCACGGTTGCCACGTTGATCCCCGCGCGGCTGCGGAAACTGCATTTGACTTGCCGGTTGCTTTGTTCGATCAAAATAAACGCGCACTGCGTCCCCGCGATCCGCATACAATCATTGACCAGATCCTCCGTGTCGGGAGGAACGGCGCCGGTCTCGGCATAGTCGTCCCAGCGAATATAGGTGTGTGCCAGCCAGCCGTCGAATTCGGGCGTGATCCGCTGAAGCGATCGTCCCGCCAGACGCATCCGCGGCAGCGAAAACTGTTCATACAACTTCCGATACAGCACCGCCGGATCGGCCCCCAACTCGATCAGCCCCGCGCCGACGCGCATTGTACCCGCCGTCGTCGACGGAAAACGAAACCAACCCGTATCGGTCGCCACCGCGCAATAAAGCGCCGCCGCCGCATCGGGATCAATGTCGTATCCCAGAGCCACGGCCAATTCATAGACCATCTCCCCAGCGGCGGCGAAGATCGTGTCTTTGAACATGATCGCCCCCAAGTCGTCGCTGCTGGCATGGTGGTCAATAACGACTTTCACCGCCGACGTCTGGGCCAGAATTTTTCCCATCTCCTGCAATTGGCCCCAGGCGCTGGTGTCAAGGATGATGTGCACGTCCGTGTCGAGCGCTTCTTCGGCCGTGGCCGATTTGCCGAGTTGGCGAATCCAGCCTTCGGTGTCGATAAACCTCAGCCGTGGCGGCGTCGGTGACTGATTGACGATTTGTACCTGCTTACCCAGCCCCACCAGAATGCGCGCCAAACCGACTTCAGAGCCAAGCGCATCGTCGTCTGGGCCCACGTGACTGGTCAGCACGAACCGCTGGTTCTCGGCGATAATCTTGCTCAACGGCTCCCAGTCAATCGTCATGCACTCGTCCAATCCGGATGGCTGTCAACAAAACGTATTGCCGGCGCAAATCCCTCAGCCCCCGGCTTCGCCGGGGGGTCGAGCGATTTCCCCAACCGCCGTGGCCGCCAGCGTCCGCGCTTGGGCTATGTCGAGCGACAATTGCTCTTTTAGTTGATCGATCCCGGCAAAGGAAGTCGTGGCTCGCAGCCGCTGCACGAATTCCACCTCCAACGTCCGGCCGTATAGAACGCCGGAGAAATCGATCAGGTGCACTTCCAGCTTGCGCTGATGGTCCCCAAACGTGGGATTCGGTCCCACGTTCACCGCTGCGGGAATCTGCCGATCGTCGAGAATCCCAATCGCCGCATAGACCCCGTCGCAGGGAATGACGGTGGGAATCCCCTCCAAATTCGCGGTCGGAAAACCGATTCCGGCGCCGCGCTTCGCCCCTTGTGAAACGGTGCCGCAGATGCGATAGCGGTGCCCCAACAACTCCGCTGCTTTGCAGACATTGCCCGTGGCGATCAGGCCGCGGATGGCGGTCGACGAGACCATGCGGCCGCCGACATTGACCGGCTGCACGATCTTTAAGTCGAGTCCTGACTCGTCGCAATACTCGTGCAATTTATGAATATCCCCCGCACGATCCCGCCCGAAAAAGAAATTCGGCCCTTCGACCATCCCGCTGGCGGCGATCTCTTGGAGAATGATCCGCTCAAAAAACTCCCGCGGCGAGAGGTCCAGCAGTTCCTGATCCGTAGGGTAGACGATCATGCAATCGACCCCCAATTGCTCGATCAACTGCGCCTTGCGCCGCACGGTACTCAGCGGCGGCGGGGTCGACCCCGGCCGCAGCAGCGTGATCGGATGCGGATCAAACGTAAACACTACCGAAGGCACCCCGCCCGCACTCGCTTTCTCCACCAATGCCGAAATCATTCCCCGATGCCCAAAATGCACGCCGTCAAAATTGCCGATGGAGACGAATCCATGGCGGTAACACGACGGGTCTTGGAATCCTTGTTGGAGATGCATGGCTGCGGAGGCCGTAGGCCTTAGGCTTTAGACTGTAGTTAGATATGCGGACGCAAAGAGCGAATCAGGCCGGCTAGTACTTTGGACGTTTCTTCGGCGGACTGTTCGAGCCGGTCGTATTCTCTGTCCTCAATGTAATTGAGTCGGTGCGCCAAGGAAAGTTGGTATCCAACCTCCCGCGCGGAGCCAAATGCCATGTCGAGGAACCGTAAATAATCGCGTTCCGAGTTTCGTGCACACCCCTCCACGATGTTGGAGGACATCGACACGGCCGCCCGGCGAATCTGATTCGTAAGACCGAATCGCTCATCGTCCGGAAACCGCGCCGTCGCGCGATACACCTGAAGAGTCAACTCATCGGCCAAAAGAAATGCCTTCAATTTCGTATGATCGCGCATGCCAAACCTTTCCTAAGGCCTAAAGTCTACAGCCTAAAGCCTAAGATTTTGCGTCAGCGAAATCGCTCAAGCCGTTCGTGGTCCAACTCCACGCCCAGCCCCGGCCGTTGGGGAATCTCCAGATAACCTTCGGCGTCCAATGAGAATGGTTCAACCGTGAGTTCTTCGAGGTAGGCGCACGGGGTGAGGTACTCGACGTAACGCGCGACCGGCAGGGCCGCCGCCATTTGCAAATCGGCCGCCAAACCGATCGCCGTGTTCCAACCGTGCGTGACGACTTGTATGTTGTGATCGTAGGCGCACCAGGCGATGCGTCGCGTTTCACTCAATCCGCCGTTCTTGGTCGAGTCAGGTTGAATGATATCCACCGCCCGCCGCTCTAACCACGGCAGAAACGATTGCCGCCGCGTCAGCACCTCACCGCCGGCGATCGGCACGGGAGACGTCCGCGTCAGTTCGATGTGCCCCTCTAAATCGTCGGGCGGCAGCGGTTCCTCGAACCAGACGATGTCGTAGTCCGCCAGCATCTTGGCCGTTTCGCGAGCCCAGTTCAGACCGTGTGGCCAAAATTGCTCGCTCCCGCCGGCGTCGACCATCAGTTCGACGTCCTCGCCCACCGTGTCCCGCGCGGTGCGGATCAAGAGTTCGTCGAACTTGCGATTACGGCGCCCAAACGGCCGCCAGCCGAGTTTGATCGCCCGGAAGCCCCTCTCGACGGTGGCCGCCAATTGCTCGCGGAGCCGGTCCGGTTCATCAAACAGCATCGAGCCGTACGGCTTGACCCGCGTTCGATAATTGCCCCCCAACAACCGCGAGACCGGTTGCCCGCATGCCTTGCCCATGATATCCCACAGGGCGATGTCCAGGCCCGAAATCGCGTGTTCGACCGCTCCTCCCCGTCCTTGCCAAAATGTCGATACCCGCAGTGTGTCCGTCACCCGCTCCGGCTCGACCGCCGATTCATTTTCCAGTAATGGCCAAAGCAGC
>CALFYU010000007.1 GCA_937952455.1 uncultured Planctomycetaceae bacterium | reverse complement strand
GTGTACCGTTTGACGAACCCCCCCCCCGGCATCCCACAGCACGCCCACGTGACGCCCAGCGCCGTCGGCGACCAATACAAAAAGCTGTACCACAACATCCCCCGCGTCTCGCAAACCGGCACGCTCTCACCGGTCTATAAGCCGTTCGATCCCAGCGCTGGCGGTGAGATCATCGAAAACATGCGGCTGAGCCTCAAAGGGAAACGGCTCGATGACCGACGGGCGCTGCTCAATGAACTCGATTTGCTGCGGCGGCGCTTCGATGCCGATGGGGTCGTGGATTCGGCGACAGAGTTTCAACAACAAGCCTTCGACGTCTTGATGCGCGGCGTGGCAGACGCGTTTGATCTCTCCAAGGAAGATCCACGCACGCTCGCCCGCTATGATACCAGCCAATTCGAGCCGACCGACGCGGTCAAAAAACGGAACTCCTACGCCGCCCAGTTTTCGCCGGTGGCGCTGGGCAAGCAGATGCTGTTAGCGCGGCGTCTGTGTGAAGCAGGCTGTGGCTTCGTCACCGTGACCTGCGGCGGGTGGGACATGCATGGCGGGGGCAAAGAATTCACGATGGCGGACGGATTGAGTTCGCTCACGCCGGCAGTCGACAAAGCCGCTTCGGCGTTCATCGAAGACGTTGCACAACGGGGACTCAGCGAGAAGATTCTGCTGGTGATCACCGGCGAGTTCGGCCGCACGCCGCGGATCAACAAGAACGCCGGCCGCGACCACTGGGGCAATTTGTGCACGCTGGCGTTCGCCGGCGGCGGACTGAACATGGGACAAGTCGTCGGCCGCTCCGACAATCGCGCCGGCGCCCCGGCTTCGACCCCCATCAGCAGCAGTAACGTCCTGGCCACGATCATGCACACCCTATTCGACATCGCCGAAGTCCGCCTGCTCACCAGCGTACCCAAGGATGTCGAACAGATCATCACCGCCCCCCAGCCAATCCGCGCGCTGGTGTGATCGGAAGGCGCGAGGCTTGAGGCGACAGGCTTGAGAAAAGAGGCTGTAGGCTTTAGACCTTAGTCTGTAGGGTTGGCGCCCCCGTGCCCGTCAGCCATCATGAGCCAACTTCCATAAATAGTTTCAAAACCCTCTGACGCGTCATGCCCACACTTGTATGGCAATTTCACGAACAGGCGCAACCGGGATTTGAAAGCCACTGACCACCGGCCACCGGCCACTTCTGTCTGCCTACTGCCCTCTGCCTACTGCCTACTGAAGAAAAATGTCCAAACACAATCTCATCGTCATCGGCGGCGGTCCGGGGGGATATGTGGCGGCGATTCGTGCTGCCCAACTCGGTCTGGACGTCGCCTGTATTGAAGTCGAATCGGCCCTGGGCGGAACCTGCCTGCGGGTCGGTTGTATTCCCAGCAAGGCCCTATTGGAGTCGAGCGAACAGTTTGCCGAAATCAGCGGTGATATCGCCAAACGAGGCATCGTCGTCGACGGCGTGCAACTGGACCTGGGCGCGATGCTCAAGAACAAGGACCGTGTGGTCCGCGCTTTGACCGGCGGGGTTGATTCGCTGTTCAAGAAAAACAAGATCACCCGCTATCTCGGCCGCGGACGCATCACCGGTCCGGGGCAGGTGACCGTAACCGGCGATGACGGAGAACAGGAACTCACGGCCGAGACGATCATAATCGCCACCGGCAGTGTGCCGGCGACGCTACCGGGTATTGAACTCGACGGCGACCGCATCGGCAGCAGCACCGAAGCCTTGAGCTATGCCGACGTCCCGGAGCATCTGGTGGTGATCGGCGCCGGTTATATCGGATTGGAAATGGGAACCGTCTGGCGGCGACTGGGCACGGAAGTCACCATTCTGGAATACCTCGACCGCATTTTGCCCGGCATGGATTCCGACATCGCTGCCGAAGCACTCAAGATCTTCAAGAAGCAGGGGCTGAACTTCCAACTCGGCTGCAAAGTCACCGGAGCCAAGACGAAAGGCAAAAGCTGCACGGTTGAGATCGACGGAGCCGACCCGATCACCTGCGACCGTGTGCTCGTGGCGGTGGGGCGTAAACCGAACACGGCCGATTTGGGGCTGGACTCGGTCAGCATCGAGACCGACAAGCGGGGCTTCATTGTCACCGACGAGCATTTCGCCACGGGCGCCGAGGGGATCTATGCCATCGGCGACGTGATCGGCGGGGCGGTGCTGGCACACAAAGCCGAGGAGGAAGGGGTCGCCTGCGTCGAAGGAATCGTCAACGGCTACGGACACGTCAACTACAACACGATCCCCGGCGTGGTCTATACCTGGCCCGAAATCGCCTCGGTCGGCCAGACGGAAGACCAACTCAAAGAAGCGGGCGTGGCGTATCGCAAGGGAGAATTCCCGTTCATCGCCAACGGTCGCGCGCGGGCCATCGGGCACACCGACGGCCGCGTGAAGATTCTGGCCGATGAAGAAACCGACCGCATTTTAGGCGTACACATCATCGGCCCGCACGCGGGAGATTTGATCGCTGAGGCCGCAGTGGCGATGGAGTTCGGCGCCAGCAGCGAAGACCTCGCCCGCTGCTGCCACGCGCACCCGACATTGGCGGAAGTGGTCAAGGAAGCGTCACTGGCGGTGGATGGGCGGGCGCTGCATATGTGAATCTCCCCAAACCGACGGCTTCACCGTCGTATTCAACGTTAATCTGCGCAAAGAGCCATCAATCCTGAGGGTGGCCGCGATAGCTCGGCGATCGGGGCGGGCACAGCCCGCTAGAAGCAGCCGTTTACGCTCTCAAATAACATCTAGCGATCTTTGGTGGGGCACGCTGAAATTGCGGCGTCCTCTGACGGCGACACACGGATTGCCGTCGGCAATCCGTGCCACCCCTCACTGGGTGTCGTCGCTTTGTGATGGGGTACGTCCAACGTCGCTCGCCCCTCACCCCCGGCCCGTCTCCCGGGGGGAGAGGGGGAATGTTAGTGGGCGGCGCGGCGGAGGCGGTCGTTTAGGGCGCGGCCTAGGCCCACTTCGGGGAACGGTCGAGCGATGATGACGTCCAATCCGGCGGCGTCGAGTCGCCTTAGCGCGGCGAAGAAATTGGCGGCCGCTTCGGTGAGGTCTCCCGTCTTCGAAAGTTGTTCCACAGCCGCAAAGCCGACAATTTTTTGCGGCGCGGTGAGACAAAGTAGGCCCGAGCGGACGTCGTAAAGCAGTTCGGGAACCTCAAGGATTTCATCCTCACTAGCATCCGTAGCCAGAATTAACTTCGTGCGGGGGGCATAATGTTGCGGCAATGTACCAGGTGACGGTTGTGCGGCCGTCGAGGGATGCGCGTCCGGCGACGGAATCACCACCTCACCGACGATTGCTTGCAACTCCTCCAACGTCACGCCGCCGGGGCGCAGCAGTTGCACTTGGTCGCCAGTCACCTGCACGACAGTCGATTCGACCCCCACGCGGCAAGGACCGCCGTCGAGAATGAAATCGACTTTATCTCCCAACTGCTCGCGCACATGCGCCGCCGTGGTGGGGCTGATCCGACCGAACGGATTTGCGCTGGGTGCGGCCAAGGGAAGACCCGCTTCGCGTAAGAGTGCTTGGGCGACCGGATGATCGGGGATGCGAACGGCGACCGTCGGCAGTCCCGCCGTCACAATATCGGGAACGACCGCCTGTTTGCGCAAAACCATCGTCAGCGGCCCGGGCCAAAACGCGTCCGCCAGCTTGACCGCCTTTGCGGGGAACTCGGCGACCAACTCCGCCAGCGCATCGCGGTGGGGGACATGCACGATCAGTGGGTCGAATTTCGGACGGCCCTTAGCGGCAAAGACCCGCGCCACGGCCAACGGATCGAGCGCATTGGCCGCCAGTCCGTACACGGTTTCGGTGGGAATCGCCACTAGTCCCCCTTCGCGGAGGATCCGGGCGGCCTGTGTGATATCGGACGGTGTGGACATGGGTTAAGCGGCGGGGAAGCAATGAGCATCGATAGACCGCAGAAATAGCGGGCGTTTTCGGCAATTGCAACCGCGGCGGTTATTTCGCCAGCAATCCCGCCCAGCGCTCCGCCAGCACGGACGCCGGTATCAGCACATCAGCGATGAGCTGTTCGGCGGATTGTGATTTCAGTCCGCACCAATCGTCGACGATTTTCCAGGCGGAGGATTGTTCCAGCGCCAACTCCTCGCGTAGGTTTTCGGCGTCCACATGTTCGGCGATCAGATCCGCGAGGCGAACCAAGGCAACGACTGCCCGCGACTTCGCATCGGCCGTGGCCGGTTGATGGTGAAATCGCGCGGTATCGACCAATGGGGGCGGGGCGTTCCACAAGCTGAGCAAGCTGCCCCCGATCAGGCAGTGATTGCGTGTCGGCAGCGGACCCGGGTTTTGATCGGCGAGGCGGTCATGTTCAGCGTGCCAGTCGATCCCCTGCCCCGTCGCCGGACCGGGCATCAACAAATGCCCGATGTCGTGCGCCATCCCGGCCACCCAGGCGGACCCGCGCGGCGGCTTCGCTAGATGCTGCCGCACTTGGCGTACTGTTGCCGCGGTTAAGAGCGAGTGCTTCCACAGCCGGTCGCTGCTGCGGGTTTGCGGCGCCTGCATGGCATCGCTGAGCGCTAACACCCACAGAAGATCGGCAGTTTGACCCGCTGTGAGCAGGTCGAGCGCCGCGCGCGTACTGGGTACCGGCGACATCTCGGGCAAAAAGGCGCCCGCCAGCACCAGAAACCGCCGATTGAGCGAAGGGACGTCGGCCAGCGAGTCGACCAGAAACTGCGGCGCCGTTGCCTCGTCGGCGGCGAGCTCCAAGCACAGTCGCAAACCCGGCTCGGGCATCGGCGGCGGCTGCGATCCGCAAACTTGGCGTAACAGGTCTTGATCGATGGGAGTCATAACAGAGGCCGCCTCAGCCGCCTGGAAGCCGTTTGCCAATCCGTCGGCATCTGAGAATCCGCCCCGACAATACCCGGCTTACCGCAACGAGTTCCCTTGCGGGATCGGCTGCACGCCCTGGGGCGTGACTTTCGGTTGCGCGTTTTGATATTGCAAGTGGTGTGCCGGGGTCACGCCGGAGGCGGTCGCCTGTTGCGCGTTCTGCCTGGCGGCCGTCTGTTGAATACGACCGGTTGTCGATTCCACGGCCGCGATGGCCTCTTGCCGTGCCTTGTCGCGGCGGACGACGTCCAGCCATTCCTGCGCCTGTTCCATCTGCGGATCGTGAATCGTGGCCTTGAGCAGATGCTGTTCCGCTTCGGCAAAGCGGCCCTGTTCGTGCAGGATCACGCCGACGTTGTATTCTGCGGCAGCGGTGCTGTTGGCCATGCTGTTTCGCAAGGCATCTTCAAAATGGGCCAATCCTTCTTCCACACGCCCGGCTTGCGTGAGCACGCGGGCCAATCCGTAGCGGAACTCGACGTTGGTGGGATCTTTTTCAAACGCCTCGCGATTTAAGGCGATGGCTTCGTCCCAGCGGTGTTGGTCGGCGTAGAACTGCCCCACCGCCGCCAATACGGTCGGCGTATGCGGTGCGATTTCCTTAGCCTTCAGAAAGCCCTGTTCGGCCGCCTGCGGGCGTCCGGCCAATTGCTCTAGCCGGGCCAAACCGAGAATGGCTTCGTAGCTTTCCGGGTCTTTATTGAGCGCAGTCGTATAAGCTTCGTGGGCCTTGTTGATGTTCTTGCGGCTCTCTTCGAGTCGGCCGTAGGCGACAAATAGTTTGGCGCTCGGTTCACCGGTCGGCGTGGCTTCGATGATCGTCGCTGTTTCCGGTCTCGGTGAGAGCTTCTGCTTCAGCGATGACATCCAGCCGGCGCCGGGCGTCGGCAAGGGAGGGCGGGCTGTCTTGGGAGCACTGGCGCAGCATGACACGACAAATGTCAATCCGGCGGCCACTGCCAATAGAACTTGGAACCGTGACGGATGAGACATTGTGGCACCTCCATGTAATACGTGCCGGTCGCGCAGCGCGCAACGGCGTCGCATCGGAAAAAAGATGAATCCGCAGAAATGAACTGGAAGGGACAGGAAGTTCTTCCGCCGTCGGGACCGGCCCATGAATCGCCGATGAAAATCCCCGACCGTTAGATTTGACAGAAGAAGCGTTGCGCAGCCTCGGCCATTAGGTCCTCGGTGAGCACAACTTCCTGCTCCTCGAATCGGCAGATCGACTGGCAAATCTCCAACAAATCCCGCGGATCACTGGAACGGGGTGGTTTTCCCGCATCGTAAAACGTGCGATACAGGTAATCCACGGCGGCCTGGGAGAATGGGATGCCCCTTTGCCGGCAGCTCAGCTCAAAGATTTCCGTAAACAACTCGCGCGGCGGCGGACCAATGTGAATCTTGTGGCGAATCCGCCGCAGGAAGGCTTCGTCGACCAATTCGCGCGGATCGAGGTTGGTGGAGAAGATGATCAATTGTTCAAACGGCACCGAGAATTTCTTGCCGGTCGCCAACGTCAAATAGTCCAAGCGCTCTTCCAACGGCAAAATCCAGCGGTTGAGCAGGTCGCGTGGACTGACGATCTGCCGACCGAAGTCGTCGATCAAAAACACGCCGCCGTTGGCCTTGATATGCAGCGGCGCTTGATAGAAGTTGGCCGCGGTATTGTATCTCAGATCGAGCATGTCGAGCGTGAGTTCGCCGCCGGTGATGACCACGGGGCGCCGCACGCGGCGCCACCGGCGGTCGACGGTATTCTCATTGAGTAACCGCAAGGCCTCGTCGGTGTCTTCAGCGGCCAACTCGTCATCGTTGTCGGTGGCTTCATGCAGGGTGGGGTCGTAAATGGTGACGATGCTGTTTTCCGTTTGCACGGCATACGGCACATAAATCTCGCCGCCGCCGCGGTTGAGGAAGTTCCCCAACCCCTTGGCGATCATCGTCTTTCCGTTGCCCGGCGGGCCGTAAATGAAGATGGAACGTCCACTGCAAACCGCCGGCCCCAATTCCTGCAGCAAATTGGGCCGGATGATCATGTTCTCAAAGGCAGCCGCCAAAGCCGTGGCGGTGCATGTCAGTCCCACGACCGATTGCCGCTCGCATTGCCGCACGTAATCCTCGAGCGAAACCGGAGCCGGGCCCATATAGCGGCATTGTTCGAACGCGTCACGGGCGCGGCTGCGTCCCAAATCGGTCAGGTAAAATTTATAAGAGACACGACCG
>CALFYU010000006.1 GCA_937952455.1 uncultured Planctomycetaceae bacterium | reverse complement strand
CCGCAGGTCCTCGATTTTCAATAAACTGCTCATTCCTGGTTCGCTAACTTGCCTTTCCGCGATTTCAATCTTTTCAGAACTTGGTAGAGCTTAAATTCGTGTGTGCCGCAGCCGGCACGCCGCTCAGTTACACCTCTAAAACTTCCGGAACCGTGGCATGGCCGGTGTGGTGCGGGATGGGCAGCGATTCGACCGCGCCCTTGGCAATCCGTTTGGCTTTGATCTTGTCCTGAATCCGCATCAGGCCTTCCAAGAGTGCTTCGGGCCGCGGAGGGCAGCCGGGGACATACACGTCGACCGGCACCACCAGATCAACCCCTTTGACCACGTGATAGCCATACTTGAAATACGGGCCGCCGCCGACCGTACAGGCCCCCATGGCGATCACGTATTTGGGGTCGGGCATTTGTTCGTACAAGCGGCGGACGCGGCTGGCCATCTTGTGCGTCACCGTCCCGGCCACAATCATCAAGTCGGCTTGCCGCGGCGTGGCGCGAAACGCACCGGCCCCGAATCGATCCAGATCGAAGCGGCTGGCCCCAGCCGCCATCATTTCAATCGCGCAACAGGCCAAGCCAAACGTCATGGGCCAGATGCTGGACTGCCGCGCCCAGTTCATACCCTGCTCCAACGTGGTGATCACAAGGTTTTCTTCGAATTGTTCGTCGATCCAGGTCATGTGCGGTAGTCTGCCTTCGAATATTTACGGTCTCTAAAGTGGCGGGAAGAACGCGTTTGCGCTCGAGGAGGGCCGGTCAGTCGGTTTTGTCGCCGCCGAACGGATTTGTCCACTTTAGCAACTCTGTTTCCTATCGCAATCCAGTGGGAATTACCGGCTGGAAGCGTCTTCCTTAACCCACTGCGGAGTGACTTCCGCCGGTTCAAATTCGCAGCACGAGTGTCCGTCCAAGAAGCACTGCGACAGCTTCAGCGGCACTCCCAATACCTTCTCAAAAACTTCCTCTTCCATCTCGCAAATTCCGCGGTCGTTGTCTGCCAATTCCTGGTAGGGGCAGCTGTTTTCTCGCAGAACCGGCAACTCGGCCGAGTCGTCGACTTCGACGTCGTATCCCCGATCCGATAGGGCAGCTCCCAACTGTTTGAAGCGGTCGATCAAGTTACCGCCGTTGACCGTATTGCCATATTGCGACACCATCGCGTCGCGGATTCGCCGCTCAACCCGCGTCCGAACCGCTTCATCCGGGATGCTCTGCAGTTCCCGCCACAAGACGAGCGCCAGATCGCCGTAATTGTCGCCCAATTCGCGTTGGCCGGCCGTCGTGACCCGATACACGTGGTGCGGCCGCCCTCGTCCTTCACGAACGAGATCTCGCGCCACGAATCCGAGACTTTGCAGCCGAACTAAACGGTGGCGGACCGCTGTGGCCGTCACTCCCAAATCTTGGCAAATCTCTTGAACCGTCGCACGGCCGAGCCGCTGCAACCGCTCCAGAAACTCGCGTTCTTGGTTCTCAAGTGTTTTCTTCATAACGGTTTGCGCCATTTCTTGGCGGCCGACCGCCGCCAGATGGCCCTTTCGACGAATCAATCCTATACATTTGCCACAATATTGACAACCAAAGGTGTGAAAAAGAATTCGCTTATTGCCAAGATGGCTCGCGAGGAACCCCAGCCAACTTGGCGGCGCGTTTTTTGCAGCCCCGTTCCCCGCCGAGGTTTCGCCGCCGCGGTGGGGTGAACGAACGTTCGATGTTTCGCCCTAACTATCGGCCTGCTATAGTCGTTCGTCCGGCAAACGCCCAACGCCGGGACGACGACGTAAGAATCCAAAGGGGAACAAGTTCGACATGCGCAAATCCTGTTACGGTGTCGTCGTGGCCCTGGCCGCTGTCTCTTTTTTCGTGATTTCCAGCCCGTTGGCTGCGCAAGAGGCGGCGGTGCCGTCCGCAGCAGACTCAGAGGCGGCCGAGTCGCCGGCGGCGGAATCGCCGGCATGGATTCAAGCGGTCGATGCGTTCTTCGCAAAGTACCTTGTCAAGCCGGTCGCCGCGGTCGCCTTTTATCCGATCCCCTACTATGACTTTTCCGCCGGCGCGTGGCGTCCGTCAGTCGACCCCGCGACCGCGGACCTGCCCGAAAATCAACAGAAACTAATCGGGACGCAACTCCCGGTGGTCGTCGTCTGGTTGGTGGCCGGCGCGACGTTTTTTACCTTTCGGATGGGCTTTATTAATATCCGCGGCTTTTGGCATGCGATCCGCGTGGTCAAAGGGGACTATGACGATCCCGAAGACGAAGGGGAAGTGTCGCACTTCCAGGCGCTCGCTTCGGCGCTCTCGGCGACGGTCGGGTTGGGCAACATCGGCGGCGTGGCGATCGCCGTCGGCACGGGCGGGCCCGGCGCACTGTTCTGGATGCTGATCGCGGGCGTGTTGGGAATGAGCAGCAAGTTTGTGGAGTGCACGCTCGCCCAGTCGTATCGACACGTTGATCCGGACGGGCAGGTCTCCGGTGGACCGATGCGGTACTTGGCCGATGGTCTGCGTGAGATGGGTTTGGGAGTCTTGGGCACGTTCCTGGCCGTTTTGTTTTCCGTCTTTTGCGTGATGGCCTCGTTCGGCGGCGGGTGTGCCTTTCAGGTGGACCAATCGCTGGGGGCCATCAAGACTCAGTTGACCTGGCTTGATGACGGTCATGAGTACGTCTATGGACTGGTGATGGCGGCCGCCGTGGGGGTCGTAATCATCGGCGGGATTCGCCGCATCGCCGCGACGGCGGAAAAGATAGTGCCGCTGATGTGCGGGCTGTATATTTTGATTGCGCTCTACATCTTGTTTGCCAATTACGACCGCATTCCCTGGGCTTTTGAAGAGATTATCAGGACGGCATTCAACGCCGATGCCGCAAAGGGGGGTGTGCTGGGGGTATTGGTCATCGGTTTTAAGCGAGCGGCGTTCTCCAACGAAGCGGGCAGCGGTTCGGCGGCCATCGCCCATGCCGCTGCCAAGGCCGAAGAACCGATCCGCGAAGGGGCCGCGGCGCCGCTGGGGCCGGTTATTGACACGGTCATTGTCTGTATGATGACCGGTCTGGTGATCGTCATCACGCAGGTCTACGACCCGGCGAAATATCCGGATCTTCAGGAATACGTGATCGGTGATAAAGGTGCGGCACTGACATCCAAAGCCCTGGAGCTGCAGGTCTCTTGGTTTCCCTACCTGCTGTCGGTGGCGGTGGTGCTGTTCGCCTACTCCACGATGATCAGTTGGTCCTATTATGGAGAACGCTGCGCGACCACGCTGTTCGGCCGCAGGGCGTCGCTGCCTTACAAGATGCTGTTTTTGGTGTTCGTTTTTTTGGGGTCGATTGTTTCAGCGAAAAATGTTTTGGATTTCAGCGACCTGATGATCCTCACGATGGCGTTCCCGAACGTACTCGGCGTGGCGCTACTCAGCGGCAAAGTCCGCCGTGATCTCGACGACTACTGGCGGCGTTATAAGGCGGGCGAATTCAAAGTACACAAATGAGCGCGATGTGGGGCGTTCGATACCGCCTACTAAGTCGCGCGATTCCAAAGGATGCACGAACATGTCCTGGCTGCCCAAACAAAAGGTGGTAATCCCCGTCGATTTTTCCGACACGTCGCTGGCGGCGATATCGACCGCCGTGGAAATGGCCGCTTCGCCCGCCGACGTGCACGTGGTACACGTGCTGGTCCCGTTGGAGGGACTTTCGCCCGGCGTGGTCTGGGGCGAGGTCAACGACGAGTCCCGCGAGAAAGCGGTGCGGAAATCCTTTGCCGAATATACCGCCGAGAACAATCTGGAGGGCGTGCAGTTCATCGTGCAATTCGGCGACCCCGGATTTATGATCACCGAGTACGCCACCGATGTCGGAGCCGACTTGATCGTGATTCCCTCACACGGCTACGGGGGATTCAAACGGCTGGTTTTGGGATCCGTCGCCGAACGCGTCATCCGCCATGCCGATTGTGCGGTGTTGGTCTTGCGGCGTAGCGACGCCGAATAGCAGGCAAACGAATTTCTAGGCGAATGGACGTCGAATCAGGTCTCACCATGTCCAGTGATTTCACACCCATAAATCTTAGCAGCCGCGACGGCAAATTGATCATCGTCTGGAACGACGGTGTGACGATGGAATATCCGCCGTCGGTGTTGCGGGAGCATTGTCCCTGCGCCACCTGCCGCGTCAAACGGGACGAGCCGCAGCAGGGCTTGCCCGTGTTGACAATGGCCGAAGCGGCCCCCACAACCATCAAGGCGATGAAGCCGCTGGGCAACTACGCCTACAACATTACGTTCAGCGATGGTCACGCCACGGGGATCTATTCGCTGGAACTGCTGCGAGAGTTGGGAACTGCCATCGTCAAATGAGCGCGGCGCTGAGCGTCACTTGAGCGGCCGGCGCCAAATCTGGCGGAAGTGGACTTCGGCCCCTTCGCTTTGCAGGGCGATAAACCCTTTAGCCGGCATGCAGCCTTTGACGACACCGAAGTCCTGGCCGTTAATCTCCAAGGCAATCGTGCCGTCACGGCAGGTGATGATGCACGAGTTCCATTCGGTGGCCGGTTTTTCCAGCATCTTGCCGGGGAGATGCGGATCGCAGGTCGCATCCTTCATGGGAAAGACGCCCCCCACTTTGGGCCGATGCAATTGCACCTGAATCGATTTGGGCCAGATTTCGTCTTTGCCGTCGACGTAGACCAAGACCCCGCTGTTGCCGTTGTCATCCTTGGGAAATCGCCACTGTAATCCGATCTGGCAATTCTCGTAGACTTCTTTGGAACGCAAATACCCGAACGGCTTCCCGGTACAGATCAAAACGTTTTCAATCGTCTCACCGTTGTTTTCCGTAACGGCCTTCTCCGGGATGATCCGCCACACGTCCACGCGCTGGGTTCCTTGCTCAGCCGAGTAGTGCTCCCAGGACTCGAAAAACTTGGGAGACTCCAGCAGGAACGTCTTATGATCGTCGGGCTTTTTGGCCGGTTCTTCCTCGACCGTCACGTCTTCCTGACCTGCGACCATAGCGCCGCTGAGTAGGGCGACGACCAGTGCCGCGAAGAACTTCCCCGATCGCGGGCGTGGCTGCGATGTGCCGGGGCGCGCGATGCGGCGAAGGAGGTGCGGCAATCCGGAATGGGATGTCATGGAAGAAAATGAATTAAGGATCGGGACGGGATCTCAGCGTAAGATCATTGCGCCGGACAGGGGGACAGTGTCCCCGCTGGACTCTTCAATTCTAAGCCGACCCCGCCGCGCATTCAATCGCCGCACACGCCTCCGATCCTGAAACCACAAAAAACGAAAATCGGTTCCCCAGCGTCATTTAGGCGGGAAAATAGGCCGGTTCATTGCCCGATTTCCACTTGATATTGCAGCCGATGCTCGGCCTTTGTTCCGCGGCGACCGGGCCGCCCGCAAGCACCGCATCAAGTGCCGCCCGCAAATCGGCTCCCGTTACGGGAATTCCGCTGTCGGGACGGCTGTCGTCCAACTGACCGCGATACACCAGTCGGTGCTCACTGTCGAACAAGAAAAAGTCCGGCGTACACGCGGCACTG
>CALFYU010000005.1 GCA_937952455.1 uncultured Planctomycetaceae bacterium | reverse complement strand
CAAGACATCTTCCGCTTCGAATACCGCATGTTCTTTTAGGTAGCGGTTGGTGCGGGGGTGAGACCTGCGGTCGGGTCATGTGCGGGGTCAGGAGACCCGCGCACAACATGCGCACAAGAAGTTTGAATGGTCAGTGGCCGGACGGAGTAAGCAGTCGGCAGCAAAGCGGAAGCGCGCGCGTTGAGCGTTCATACTCGGCCTCAAGCCTGTCAACTCAAGCCTCAAGCCTATACTGTGGGAGACCTGCGGTCGGACCGTGTGCGGGGGCAGGAGACCCGCGCACAACAAGCGGGAGGCCCGCCGACACTTTGTCGCGAATGCGCGTCAGTCGCGGGCGGACGGTGCGGACGTCGACCTGAGTCTGTTCGGCGATCTCCTCCTGCGTGTAGCCTTCCAGCCGTAGCGTCAGCAATTGCTGTTCAATGGGCGAGAGCCGCTTCTGGATCTCTTTCAGAAAATCGGTGAACGCCACCAAATCGAGCGTGCCGGGATCGCGGCACATCACGGCTGCCAGCGTATCGTCGAACTGGTTTCGCTCCCGATCGGGGTCACGTTTCTTCCCGCGGACTTTGTTGCGGACCTTGTTCAGCGTGATGGTCACCATCAACTTCCAGAAGTCATCATCCTTCTGAAATTCAAAGCTTCCCGCCTGCGTTCGGCGGAACATCGTGCGGAAGACCGACTGCACGACGTCTTCGGGGTCCAGCCGCCCCTGAAATTTGCTGGCCAAGCGCTTGCGGGCCAACATGACCAATCGTTCACCGTAGCGTTGATGCAACTCAGTGGCCGCGTCTTGGTCTCCCGCGCGCCAGCGATCGACCAAATCCGTACTTGCTTCCGTCATTCCCGACAATTCCTTCCGCGACACCGCCTTGATGCCCTTGTTGGCGTATCCGCCCAGGCTGACATCATATCACACCGGCCGAGAACAAATCATCCCCGATATTTTGCCGCAATTTGGCGATGCCGGAAGCAGCCGGTTTCGTGGTCGTTGACCATTCCCGCCGCCTGCATCAAGGCGTAGCAGATCGTCGAGCCGACAAACTTGAACCCCCGGGCCAGCAAGGCTTTGCTCATCGCATCGGACTGGCGCGTTTTGGCCGGAAGTTCACTGAGTGACTTAAAGCGGTTGCGCACCGGCTGGCCGTCGACGAACTGCCACAGAAAATCGGAAAACGACGTCTCGGTTTTCTGAATTTCGAGATACGCCTTGGCGTTTTGCACCGTGGCGGCGACCTTCAAACGGTTTCGCACAATGCCGGGGTCGGCCAGCAGTTTGTTGACCTTGCCGTCACGGTAGCGGGCGATCTTCGCCGGATCGAACCCGTCAAACGCCCGCCGGTAATTCTCCCGCTTGTGCAAAATCGTCCGCCAACTCAGGCCGGCCTGCGCCCCTTCGAGGATTAACAATTCAAACAACCGCCGGTCATCGCGCAGCGGAACACCCCATTCGTCATCATGGTAGGCGATCATTAACGGGTCGTCACCGGCCCATTGGCAGCGTTTAGGCATGGTTTTGGGGTTCCGGGCTGCAAACTTGATCACACCGATGGTATCGGTTGGGGGGGTGGCGGCGATTGCGAAGCAATCGTGGCTAACCAGTTAGCCGAACAACGAGGCCACAAACCGAATTACTGCTCCGAAGACGAATCCAATCGTGTTGACGAGGACTGCTATTGCGACGACAGAACATATTAGGCCGCCGTTGATGCACCTTGTCGGCATAAATGTGAACCAAATAGCGAAAATACCAACTGCTACTATCGCGGCCCAATACACTCCAAGGAACGCGATTGAAATATTCGGCATCCCGAGAGCAGTGACGCCGAGGAGGAAAAACGCAATCAGTCCCCAATCGATCCCTTCGTAGCCGTGAGTGGGGACGTCATCAATTGCTTCGCTGCATGTGTTCGACTCATCTGTGGTCATGTACAATAGACCTTCGCTTCGCAGATCGGGCAGATCGCATGTTTCGCAACACTTCTGACCCATGATCCACATTCGATACACTGCCCCGTCTGGCAGATCGGACAGTCATCCGCCCATTCGCCTGAGTACTTACCAGCGTCAGGTAATGCCAAGAACACCGTGTTTCGTTCCTCATCGGGCAACTTGGAAGTATTCGCCACGACGAAGTGACCATGCTCGCCCTCGATTTCGGAAGTGTCTCTCTCAGCGACAGCCTCATAGAAGAACTCGACAAACTGTTTGTCTGTCATCGACGAAAGCCAAAAGAGCACATTTGCTTTTTCCATAGGTCGATTCTCAAGCACAATCACGAAGGCGGTAGGGGTGGTGGCGAATGCAAAGCAATCGGTGTGACATCGGAATCTTCTCAATCCGACTGCTCTGCATTCCACAACAAGGTTCTCGCTCGTTTTGTATTCAACATTTCAAGTCCTCGCACCGCCCAAGACCGCAGGCTCTCATCACTGCTGCTGAGATGTGCGGCAAAGACTTCGAAGCACTTGTCCGATCTTGCTTCGCCCAACAATTCCAGTAACCAACAAAGCAGTCCGTGGTCTTCTTCATGGATGAAGGCATCGATCAACTCATCGACATGATCCCCAGCCCGCGGCAACTACCAATTGAAGCCATCCTCTTGTTCGTGCGGATCGGGACATCGAATCATCGCCATGCATCGTTGGAATCCGGGAAACCGCTCTTTCATTTCTGATACAACTCCACCGCCCGCCCATCGGGATCTCGCACGACTGCCCGTTTGCCCCATTCTGTTTCCTTGGCCGCGGTGACGATTTCCACCTGCTGTTCTTCTAACGACGAAAGAATCTCATCCAATTCCGCAACTTCTAACCCGAGTCGCATCGTCGTATCAACCGGTGTCGTCTTGTCGGGCAGCGGATAGATTTCGAAAATCGCCTTTCCCATGTCCGCCGCCCAATGCAACGGCCCTCTGCCGTGCTGCTCCTCAACGAAATCACAGCCGAGCGTCGCGTAAAACTGCCGCAATTCGTCGGTGCGGTGGGTTTTGATGACGAGGAGTTTGAGCGTTGGTGGTGGCATGAGAGTGTGATTTCTAGTATCGCATTAACTTCCTGCTTAAACTATGCCAACTTCGCAATCTCGCATTGCAGGCTCACAGGCAGTTCGGTGATATCGTGATAGCCGCACATCTCGATTTGATCACCGTGTTCCGCATGCAGCCGGCGGAGTTGTTTGAGGCTGGCGATTCGCTGTTCGTCGCT
The DNA here is from genome assembly GCA_937952455.1 of uncultured Planctomycetaceae bacterium. Taxonomy (GTDB): domain Bacteria; phylum Planctomycetota; class Planctomycetia; order Planctomycetales; family Planctomycetaceae; genus Symmachiella. The sequence continues at coordinate 942 of CALFYU010000005.1, read as the reverse complement.
GTCCGCGCGTTGGGCGGCGAGGGCGGCGACGGGGTCGTCTTCGTGGTCCAGTTCGGCTCTGAGATAATACGCATCACCGACATGGAGCACCCACCGTCCCCCCTGTTCGATCGCAACACCGCAGTGCCCCAATGTGTGACCGAATAAGGGCACAAGTAGGATTTCCGAGGCGAAATCTAAATTAACGCGGCGTGCTTGGAGGCCGAACCAATCCCGCGTTTTATTAGCGTACGTTTCCCATTTCGGCTGATGCTCGAACAGGCCCGGTACGTATCGCCAATGTCCGGAGAGGGCGTGCGTCAACTCTTCGTCGGCGAGGTGAACTCGCGCCGCGGGAAAGTCGGCCAGACCGCCGACGTGATCCGGGTCGCAGTGCGTGAGGATAATATGCTTCACGTCACTCGGCCGGAAACCGAGTCTCTCAATACGGCGGACGGCGGTATCCGCCTCGTGAAACTGAAACCCGGCCATGTCGATCAGTTCTTGGCCCAACCGCTGCGTGGGATTCTTCACGTCCAATAACCCGATCCCGGAATCTACCAGCGCCAACCCCCGGGCATCTTCCAGCAACAGGCAATGACACACGACGGTCGGGTACTCGGGGACGACAAGTGTTCCACAGTTCATGTGACGGATTGTTGTGGTTGGCATATGTTTGTTTTGCTTTCTTCGTTCTTTTTTTCGCCGATTTAAAATCACCATATCCGGTCCGAGCGGGTGGCAGCGATTGCGAAGCAATCGGTGTGCCGCAGGCACAGGAAGCCGCAGTTCACACGTTGCTGCCAATATTCAACCTACAATCAACAGACAGACTCAATCGGCACACCCACCGATCTTCCGTACACATAATGCCGTGCCGAACTCCAACGCCAATCGATGGCGCGCCCAACTAAGCCGGCACGCACTGGGTTTTCATGCATGTAATTCAACTTCTCTTCTAGT
>CALFYU010000004.1 GCA_937952455.1 uncultured Planctomycetaceae bacterium | reverse complement strand
GGCGAATCGTATTCTTTGTGCCCGGTCCCGCCTGCTGCGGGCGTCCCCACGGATCGGTGCGCACGTTCTTGAGCGGCAAACTACGCCGGCGGCGCGCTTCCGGCCCGGGGTCCGACTGCGGTTGTATTAGTTGCGGTCCACCGGAGTTCGAAGCGCCCGGTGCTTCCAGAATTGGCGCCGATGGCGTGAAGTCCGATTGCCGCTGCGGGATCGGCGTCAGGTCGGGCGACGAACCGCCGTCGTAATCGGTTTGTGTATTCCGCGCCGTACAGCCGGCGAAGATCGTAAGGCAAGCGCAAATCGGAACTGATTTATAGTATTCCATAGCAATTCCTTGCTGGAGGGGAGAGCAAATTGCCTCATCTCCCAGTGCTGCCGGTTGGCTGCCCGTTGAGATGGCCTGCCCGTCATGTCGGGGTGCCGCTGCCGGCTTGTCCGGTAGTGGCCATTGTGCACGGGCAACAACACTGCTGGACAAGCCGTCAGTGGCACCCGACGCATCAAGTTTGTCTCGTCGCGGTATGAAAAACGGCGGGAGGACGATCGTCCCGGCCCGCCGTTTTCGTCTGAGAAGAGCATCTGCGTATCAATGGTGTCTGCATTGGATTCGTCATTCGGACTAAGAAAACCAAATGGCGAGCGGCATGCGTCAGCTTGTCGTTTTCGATGCCGGTTCGGTAATCCTTGGCAACGTCGAATTGCGTGGTTGATCCTGGGGCCTGCATCGAAAGGTGCGTCGCGACGCACCCTACGTTCTAATAAATCTCATCAATCCCCAGCCGATACTTCAGTTCATCGAACTGCGCGATGTATTCGTCGCGCGATGAATGAACGTGTTCGGCCTCGGTGATGAATTTCATCTCCTGATCGTGCGGCAGCCCACAGCTTTTCAAGATTTCCTCGAACTGCCCCAGTTCCTGGCCGTACATGATCAGCAATTTGTGTTCGTCGAATTGGAGTTCCAACGGAATGTTGGGATTGAGCACGGCGATTCCCGTACAGCCGTCGTTTAAGAGCAGGTCTTCGTAGTCGTAAAGAATACTCTTTAGCACCGGCGCGTCGATGTGTTCGCGGTAGAGGTCGTCGTGCCCGGTCAATCCGCGGTCGTGACTGGTTTCGAGCACCACGTCGACTTCGTGACCCAACGGATCGAGCAGATCAACGAAGACGTCCATCATGGTTTCGCTGGATGCGGCCGCCATGATCACGGGGATCTCCACGCCGGTGGCCCGATCCTTATAGACGTCGTGCCGGAAGCCGGCACTGGGGACGACTTGCAGGTCGAACGACGGACGGACGGCGTCGGTCAGTGAAAATCCGCCGTAGTTGGCGATGCGCAGGTGAGCGTCTAATTGCGCTTCGGAGAGATCCTCGAAGCTGCTCTGGTCCGGATGGACCTGGCCGTCATGAAAGACGTTTTTGAAAAACTTTTTGAGAAAGCTCATGTCCCCACTTCCTTTGTCCTGCGATCGGTCAACGTCGCCGCTTCTTGCGGCCGTTTGCCGACCCGTCAAACATCGGTGTTCGTCGCGGTCCTCTGAGGTCCGCTCCGGGTGAAACCCTGCTCATCGCACAACGCGCCGCATCAGGAAATTCCCGGCTGTTCGTGACGGTCGCAGCGCTCGGCGTCACGTGTCACACTGGCGGCAAAACTCGGCGGCGAGCGCCGATCGGCCACGTCAAAACTCTAGCACGCGTTTTGACGCAAATTCAGAATCAACCGGGCCGTGGGACGAAAAATACATCCCGTCGGCGGTTGTCATACGGGCGATGCGCGTTAAAGAAAGAATGCCGCACAGGGAGACTTCCGCATTAGGAAATGTGTACGGTCCATGGAACGGCACGAGCAGTCGTCGAAGCCTTCCGATCCGTTACAACGCAAACCCCACACATCACGCAAGGGCTGCCTTTGCGGGTCGCTCCGAAGATGCCGCTTGTGATGCGGGCCGCGAGCACTGCCGCGCGGCGCGAGTCTCCCGATGATCTGACCGGATCGCAGCGGCTCGGCATAAAAATAAAAATCCCCTCAGAGCGTCGTCTGAGGGGATTAGAGGTCGTGCAGGAATAGATTGCCTTTCTGCGGCACCAGTATCGTCACGACTCGCCGCAATGCGTGGTTAACAGCGGGACGAACGTTCAATCGTCGCGTGGGAACTGTCGACCTTGTGGCCGTTGTTGGGACGTGAATTGTCCCGATGCGGTTCCTCCCGACGATGGCGCAAAGCGGTTCGCTCCAGTCGGCGGTCGACGTCTTCGCCAAAGCGAATGTTGTGGTAGTCGTCCGCCTTTTGCTTGCCGGACTCCGTCAACACCAAACAGGTCCGCCGTCGGTCCCGTTCCAATGTTTCACGGGTGATCAATCCCCGCCGTTCCAGGCCGCGAATTGACAGCGCGAACGACGCGCTGGCGAAGTTCTTGTTCAAATCGCCCGCTTTCACGCCGTTCTCCGGATCGTCGTCGGTGTGGAGGTGTTGACCCCACGCCTCGTAGAGACGAACCAGGCATTCGCAACGGTCGTTGCAAGCTGCGATGTACCGCAGCGTAAATATCTGTTGGTAGGATAATCCTCGTGACATCGGTACGGTTCCTCTGCGCTGATTTTTATAAGGGGGGATGAAAACTCCGCCAGGCCCATCGCGGCCAAGGGGGGCGCCGCGATGGGACCTAACGGGGACAGCGGTGCCCGCACGTCCTCACCCCATCACGCGACGGAGGGACGTCAAACCGGCAGAGAAACAGGCAGGTTTTTCGGCAAAATCCGCAGCAAACGCAGCATCTAGGCGCCGCGAATGCCGAGCACGATCTTGCCGACCGCTTGGCGGTTCAAGAACACGTTGAGCGCTTCAGCGTATTGTTCCAGGGGAAAAACCTGCGATATGAGCGGTTTGATGCGCTCCTGCCGGTACAAATCGAACAGCTCTGTACAATTTTGCCGGCAAAGCTGCGGTTCGCGGCGACGAAAGTCTCCCCAGAACACACCAACCAACTGACACCCCTTCAGCAGCGCTAGGTTCGTGGGGTATTTAGGAATCGTGCCGCTGGTGAACCCTACAACCAGGATCCGCCCTTTCCAATTCACGCAGCGGGCCGCCTGGTCGAAGAGATCACCGCCGACGGGGTCGTAGATCACATCGGCGCCGCGACCGGCGGTCAGGTCCTTGACCTTCTCCTTAAGGGCTCCGTCGCCGTAGTTGATCAATTCGTCGGCGCCATGCTCCCGAGCGACCGCCAGCTTTTCATCCGTACTGGCCGCGGCAATGACACGTGCTCCGAACGCCTTGCCCAATTCAACCGCCGCCAGACCGACACCGCCGCTGGCCCCCAAGACCAACAGCGTCTCGCCGGGCTGCAAGTCGGCCCGCTGCTTCACGGCGTGATACGACGTGTGGTAGATCAACCCAAAACCGGCCGCTGTTGGAAAATCCATCGCATCGGGGATCGGGTCCACGGCCGCCGCATCGGCGACCACCCGCTCGGCCATGCCGCCGATTCCCGGTAGTGCCATGACGCGGTCCCCCGCCCGAAAATCCTCGACCCCCTCGCCGACGTCGGAGATGACGCCCGATACTTCCGCGCCCGGTGTGAAGGGAAACGGGGGTTGGAATTGATACTTTCCGGCGATCTGCAGAGTGTCGGGAAAGTTCAGCCCCGCCGCATGGACGTCAATCAGCACCTGCCCGCCGGCAATGCTTGGAAAACGGCGGCAGGCAGGGACTTTTGGGGAGACACACCACGTGGCTGAACGCGTTGTCATTGTCGGTTC
>CALFYU010000003.1 GCA_937952455.1 uncultured Planctomycetaceae bacterium | reverse complement strand
TCGGCTTTGCGGCGAATCCAACAGATCGGCCGCCAGACAATCGGATTCCGCAAGAGCGCGATTTCCAGCCGCCGCTTTCCCGGAAAATTCAACAGGCTGACACCGATGAACATCGTCAACAGCCCCTGCCCCGGCAAAAAGAGCATCGCCATCCCCGCCAGCAGCAGAGCCGCGCCGAGGAGGTTCTTGAGGATCAGCAGCGTCCAGCGAATGACGGGGTGCGCCGCCCGCCAGGTCCCCGCGGCCGGTTGCTCGGTCACAAAATAATCCGCCCGCATCCGCGTCACCAACACTGGCATGATCAACAGTGCCCCGAAAAAGGAGACGACGGACAACGTCCCCAACCACCACCAGACTTCTTCGTGGGCCGCTATCTGTTCCCACATGGATCACTCACGCTTCTTGTTCCGAGCGCCATCTCATCATTCGTCATGTTCCTTAATGCGAGTGGCGTGTGTTAACTTGTCAGTAAGTGCTTACCGCAGAGAGGCGTAGAGGACAATTCATCGGACATTCCGTCTCAACGAGATCAATGGTCGCTACCTTTCTCCGCGATTCTCTGTGCTCTCCGCGGTAACATATTTCGACGAAAAATCGACGGGAAAAATCTCATGAAATCAGGTCAGAGCCGAAACCCCATTTCCTGTAATTCGCGGCGAACGTCCGATTCTTGCAGCAGTTCCTGAAACGCACGGACCGCGGCAGAATCTTGGCGGTCCTCCGGCACCGCGAAGTCGTAATGCTCTTCCTGCAGCGGAATGAACGCCAGATCGTACATCTGGGCCACCGTCTGGATCGCCACGCCCCAATCGGCCGATCCGCGGGAAACGGCGGCGGCGACGGCGTTGTGTGACTTGGTCTGGACCCCGTAACCGGGCGGCGGCGCGTCGTCGGCACGCACTTTGGCGAGTAGTTGATTGATCAAAATCCGCGTGCCGCTGCCGGTATTGCGGTTGACCATCGCGCATGCTGGGTCGGCCAGGGCGCTACCGACTGCCTCTTCGGCGGACTTGCCTGCGAAGCGCCTGTCTCCCGGGCGGAAGACAATCCCTTGCAATCGACGATAGCCTTCGATGAGCGCCAGCCCCGTTTTCACGAACGGGCGATTATAAGTACCGGTCTCGGAGTCCAGCAGATGAATGCCGGCGATATCGCATTCCCCCCGCGCGGCTGCCGCCAGCCCGCCGAGACTGCCGACGTTGAGCATCTTGACCGCAAACCCGCGTTCTTCCATCCGCGACAACAAGAAGTCCAACCCCACGCAATCGCTACCAATGGCGACGAAATCGGCCGGCCGCAATTGGCGGGAGAGGAGTTTCACTGCGACGTTCGTGTCCGCCTCGATCAATTCTGTCTGCTGATCGATCGTGATGAAGCCGTCCGCATTGCTAAACGTCGTCACCGAACCGGAGCCTTTGCCCATCGGATAGGCGGCCAGCTCGTCACCCCGACGCACTAAGCTGACAAGCAGATATTCCGTGCGGCCGCGTTCGGAATTCACCCGTAGCGGCAATGTGGCCCGAACCGTCGCCGCTTGTGAATCCTTCCGTCCGGCAAGGGCACGTATAACAGGGCCGACGAACTCGTGAAACGTGAAAATCGCCGACGTGGGAAATCCCGGCAGGATCACGACCGGCTTACCACCACTGACGGCGAGACAGATCGGCTTGCCGGGCTTCAGCGCGACGCCGTGCGCCACGATGCCGGGATCGGTCAGTTCGCTGACGACGCGATAGGAAAGATCCCCAGCCCCTTTGGACGTTCCGCCGGAGAGAACGACGACATCGCAGTCCAGCGCCCCGTTTACGGCGGTGCGCAGTTGTACCTCGTCGTCGGCAATCGCCCCCAGCGGAACCGGTTCGCCCCCTAATTCCTCGATGGCGGCGCTGACGATGGCCGCATTCGAGTCGTAGACGGCCCCAGGCGTATACGGCGCGCCGGGTGGAATGATTTCACTGCCGGTGGAGAGGACCGCCACTCGCGGCTTGCGATACACCTCGATGCAATCCCGCCCAGCCGCCGCCAACACGCGTATTTCCCGCGAAGTCAACAACTGACCGCGACGCAACACCGTTTCCCCTTTGGCAATATCGGTGCCGGCAAACGTGATATGTCCGCCCGGTGTGACTGCCCGGCTGATTTCCAGTCGGCGATTTCCGCTGGAGTCGACGACGTCGGTGTGCTCGATCATCACAATCGCATCCGCACCGCGGGGGATTACGGCACCGGTCGCAATCGGTGTTGCCGTTCCTGTAGCCACAGTCTGTTGCGGCAGAACGCCCGGCGTGATCACCTCGTCATTGAGCGACAGGTGACGCGGAGCATCTTCACTGGCGCCGAACGTATCGGTCGCTTGCACGGCAAACCCATCGACATTGGCCCGGTCAAAGCCAGGGACATCGACGGTCGCGCGAACTTCGATCGCCAGGACGCGATTGAGCGCCGTGGCTAACGAGACCGTTTCAGTTCCCAATGGTTGCAGCGCGAGATGGGCGTGAAATCGACCACGCGCTTCGTCGCGATCAATCACATCCAAAAACTGCTGCTGCCGGGCAGCATCGCCAACGTCGTGTTGAGGCATGGAATCGACCGTGGGAACTCAGTGGATCGAATCATAGTAATAAAAAACAACCTCGCCGCCGGGCGCGACCCCTTCGCTCGGTCCGGGGAGAATCACAAACCCGTCAGCCCGCGTCGTGGAGGACAAAATCGACGCCCCCCCTACCGCCAGCGGTTGCGCAGAGCCGTCGACGACCCGCGCACGGACGTAATCCACGCGTCCCACCGCCGAGACGAACTTGCGGCCGACCGGCAAAGTACGGCAGACATAGGGCCAATCGCCGCTGCGGCCTCCCAGCAGGCGAATCGCCCGCCCGGCGAAGAAATCATACGCACAAAGACACGAGACCGGATTGCCGGGGAGCAGAAACACCAATCGCTCGCCGATCATCCCCATACCGGTTGGACTCGACGGTCGCATAGCGATTCCGTGAATCGCCAGTTCCCCTTCTTCGGCCAACACTGAGGGGGCGTGGTCTTCGGCCCCGACACTTGATCCGCCGGTTAAGATGACCACGTCCGCTCCCGGGGCCGTCATGGCAGCGCGAATCGCTTCACGGTCGTCGGCCAATGCGGTGCACAATTCGATCTCGCCGCCGTCACGCGTCACAAGTCCGCTGAGCATCGGGGAATTGGCGTCGTAAATTTGATGCGGCTGTCGTTCGCTGCCCGGTTGAACGATCTCGTTCCCCGTTGTCAGGATCCGCACTCGAGGTCGTGGAATCACCCGCGCCGTCTGACAACCGACCGAGGCCAACAACCCGACATCCTGCGGTCGCAATCGCCGACCGGCCGTGGCGATGGTGGTTCCCCGTTTAATATCTTCGCCGCGCGGGGCCACATGTTTCTGGGGAGCGACCGCCTTGGTGATTTCGACCCGTCCCTCGGATTCCGTCGCGTATTCGGCCGGCAATACCGCATCGGAGCCGTCGGGGATGGGGGCACCGGTCATGATCCGCACTGCCTGCGCGGACTGCACGCTGCCGTCGAACGCTCGTCCCGGCAGGGATTCGCCCACAATGGCGAACGTCAGTCGATTGTAGTCCCCTGCTCCGGTCGTCTCCGCCCCCCGCAGGGCATATCCGTCCATCGCGGCGCGTGGAAACTCCGGCACGTCGATATCCGCCACGACGTCCGCCGCCAATACCCGTCCGTGGGCCAGCGGCACCGCCACTGGCTCGCTCGGGCGCGGCACGCAATACCGATCCACCCAGGACCACGCCTCCGTCACGAGGGTCCGGGAGGAAAAGCCGCGCATTCGCACGTCGGTGTGTGAGGAGTGACGGCCGTTCATTCTGCTTCCATCTCAAAACCGGCCGCGGTTAAGGCGGCGCGGTAGTCTTCGGGCGTATTCGTATTCCGCAGCGATTCTAACTCGGGATCGACGGTGCGCAACTCCTCGACGTCGATTTCGCAGACCTCGCAAGACTCCAGCAAGAAAAACGGCCGCAGCCGTTCGGCGGCGATCAATTCGCGGATTTTCGGTTCAACGCTCCGCCGATAGACGGCCGCCAACGGGTGGTGGTACTTTCCGTCACGGGGAATGGCGATTTCGTGCTGCTGCAGTCGCCGCACGACCTCCCTGACGAACTCAGGCCTCAGTAACGGAGCGTCAACAGCTGACGCATAGACGGCCTCGACCGACTTCGGCAACGCCCGCAGGCCCGCCACCAAGCCCGCTAAAGGCCCGAGCGCTTCGTGTTCGTCACGCGCGATGAGCACCTCCGGCGGTAATTCGGGGATGTTCTGGCCCTGGGCGGCGACGACTACAATCGGTGATACGACGGTGGACAGCACGCGGACAACCCGTTGCAGCAGCACCTCAGGTCCGAACGGCAGCGACGCCTTGGGACGTCCCATTCGCCGACTCTGTCCGCCGCAGAGAACGAGACCGCCGACATTTTTGATCGTATCAGGTTCCACGCGGTGAATGTTCACTTTCGGGAAGAATCGCCGGCCGGTAATCTTAAATCCTCGGTCGAATCTCGGTCAAAGCCCGAGTCAATTTTGCACATTCCGATAGCATTATGGCCGCTTGATGACGACGAAGAAACCCTGGTACCACAACGGTCTACGATTCCAATGCACCGGCTGCGGCAACTGCTGTACGGGCGCACCGGGCGTCGTGTGGGTGTCCGATGAGGAGCTTGCGAAAATCGCCGAATTTCTCGACGAACCAATTGGAGCGGTGAAGATCGAACATACGCGACTCTTTGCCGGACGCCGGACCCTCAAAGAGTTTGCGAACGGCGACTGCACGTTCTTCGATCCGCAACAGCGGAGTTGCCAGATCTACCCGGTCCGTCCCGTCCAATGCCGCACCTGGCCGTTCTGGGAGTCCAATCTCGAAAGTGAAGAGGCGTGGGACGAGGTGCAGCGGGAATGCCCCGGTGCAGGCCACGGCAACTTCTTCAGCCTGGAGCAGATCGAAGCCGAAGCGGCGAAAATTCGCATATGATCTGCGCGCAGATTGCGTCGGATGTCCCTTCCGCAAAACGGCTTGTGTCGGTCGCTCCGAGAACGGTTTCCAGCGTCTGCCGATTCGCCCTCAGGCAAAAATGGTGAACTTTTGCTAATCCTGCCGGTTTTAGTGATTGTAACCTCGCCTCCGAACCGATGTTGAAGACAAGGGTCCGTCGATCGCCCGATCAGCGAGCGGGATCGGCAAATCGGAATGCGGGAGCCGTTTGACGCCTTTGCCGGATAGTTTCGGCGAGGTGTTTGCCATAAGTCTTTTTATTTGTTTGCGTTGTGTTTTTTGAAGGTGGGCCGACGGTTGTCGTGGATTGACCCCGGCGGCACGGCTGTTCCGGGAGGAGCCGCTCGGGCTTCATCTTTGCAAAAATTTAGGAAAAACTAGCGATATTTTGGGTCAAATCGGCAGCGATCACGGGTGATCCTGCACAGTCTGCGGAGAATCGACTTGACACTAAGTCCGTTTTGGCATTACAGTTGAGACATATTCCTGTGGCTCAATGTGAGGCCGGGACCGTCCGGTCGGACACTCTCTGGGGAGACTTCAGTCGTGACCAAGAAAGAAATCGTCAAAGCCATTTCTGAAGAAATCGGACTGACACAACTGAAGACAAAGGAGATCGTCCAGAAGACCTTCGACGCCATCGTGGAGACTCTGGTCCGCGATGGACGGATTGAGTTGCGAAACTTTGGTGTCTTCGAAGTCAAAAAGCGGGCGGCGCGCAAAGCACGCAACCCGCGGACGGGCGACAAAGTGTTTGTGCCTGAAAAGTTTGTGGTGACGTTCAAACCGGGTAAGGAGATGGAAGAGAAGGTTTTGCAACTGGAAGCCGAAGCTGCAAAATCGGCGATGGCTCAACAAACGGAGGCTCACCATGGTATGGGTGACGCCAATTCCGGCGTGAACGCATCCTATCCGAACTCGGTCGCATCGGTCAGTTCACACGATGCACACAACCCCGGCTAACATAGACACTTACAGGTTTTTTACACGCAACCGACAACTCAACGGCGGAGAGACGAAAACTCCCCCCAGCGGCTCACAATGCTGGATTCGCCTCATAAGGCCCGCCTACCGCAATCCGATTTGACCCAAAACACGCAAACACTTTCATGGGAACAACCCACCGGGACCTGTTCCAGTAAATGCTTGTAGCGAGTCGTCTTAGACGCGGACCTGCTCCCGTGTTAGCGAACTGGATTTCAACCGTGATGCTTCACCGGTAGCAAGCACGGAAGTTTTGTGTCAATCAGGAGGTTTGACATGCGGAAGGCAATTCTTGGTGCGACGTTGGCCGTGCTGTTTGCGGTCAGTGTGGGGTGCGTGACCCCGATTTACTCGTCCAGCCCCGACGTACGGGCACGACAATTGATTTACACGTCGGAAAACCTACGCCAAATCCCGGAGACCTGGGAACGCTTCTGGTTCCTGGACATGCCGGACCACACGACCCCCTACCGTACGCACGGTGG
>CALFYU010000002.1 GCA_937952455.1 uncultured Planctomycetaceae bacterium | reverse complement strand
TGATCGTCGGAGGAATCGGCGGCTGCGTGGCGAGATTCTGGTTGCTGCTCGTTGCCTATGAGCAGAGTCTGTGGTGGTGCCTGGGCTGTCTATTCATTCCCTTTGTCGCGATCTTTTTTGTGATTACATATTGGGACAAGGCCGGCCGGCCGTTTTTGCTGCAACTGGCCTGTTTCTTTCCATTGTTGGCCGGGTTATTTTTGGCAGGGCCGCAGCCCGGCTTTGGAAGTCAGGACGAAATTAGCCGCTATACAGCTCCCAAACAAGCGCGGTCATCACGTCCCCCCCTGCCGCGCCCGGTCGGGCCGCCAACGTCTGCCGTGCAAGTTTCGTATGACGTTCCAGAGGGCTGGAAAGAACTCGCCGCCGGCGGCATGCGGAAAGCGGCCTTCGAGGTGACCGATGGCGAAGACAAGGCCGAAATCACGATCATCAGCCTGCCCGGTGCAGCGGGCGGACTGTTGGAGAACGTCAACCGTTGGCGAGGACAAGTCAACCTGCCTAGCACCGACGCCCAAGCCTTGGCAGACGAGTCCGCCAAAATGACGATCGGCGGCACCGAAGGGCTGTTTGTCGAGTTGGTCGGACCCGACTCGGCAGCCAAACCGGAAACAATCCTGGGCGCCATCGTCATGCACGCCGACCAGGTTTGGTTCTTCAAGCTCCGCGCACCTTCGGCCATTGCCCAGCGGGAAAAGCCGGCCTTTGAGAACTTCTTGCGATCCATCAAATTCTCCTCTTCCGACGGAGCCTAACGTGGCCAGTACCACACTCAAACCCCAGGCGATCGACGTCAGCGACACGCAAGTCGAGGCGCAGCCTGCGCGGGCCGGTATCAGTCAGATTCTCGCCCCCTTGAGTTCGCTGAAATTCACGGTCGTGCTGTTCGCCCTGGCGATCGTGTTGGTGCTGATCGGCACCCTGGCGCAAGCGCAGGACGACATCTGGCAGGTGATGGACGATTACTTCCGCACCGCCGTGGCCTGGGTGCCGCTGAAGGTGCTGTTCCCCCCCTCATTTTTTCCCGGTTGGAATATTCCCGTCGCGGTCGATATGCCGCTGATCGGAAAAGTGCCGCTCACCTTTCCGTTTCCCGGCGGCTGGCTGATCGGTGCCCTGATGGGCGTCAACCTGCTCGCCGCACACGGCGTCCGCTTTAAATTGCAAGCCAAGGGAGGCCGGTTGGCTGCGGGGATCGCTTTGATCGTCGCCGGCATGGTCGTCACCTGGCTGGTTATTGCCAGCGGATCGAACCAGGCGGGATTCGCGATTGCTCCCATCTTAGAGTGGAAAACACTGTGGTATTTCGCCCTCGCCGGGCTGGGCGCGGCTTGGCTGGGTTCGGGTTATGCGCTGTTCCGCGTCGGTTCGGAGCGCAAGCTGTTGTGTTGGACATTGGCGATTGTCAACGTCGCCGTCGGCGGGCTGTTTCTGTACTTCGTCTTCCAGCCCGACGCCGGTTTCGTGGGCGAATCGGAAATGCGGATCCTCTGGCAGTTGATCAAAGGTTCCTTCGCCGGTCTCGTCCTGCTGGCGGGCTGCGTGCTGCTGTTTAAAAAACGGGGCGGGATCGTCCTGCTGCACTGGGGCATCGCTCTGTTGATGTTCAACGAGCTGTTCGTCGGGCTAACCGCGGAAGAAGCACAACTGACGGTCGCGGAAAACCAAACCGCGAACTACGTCCGCGACATCCGCGAAATCGAAGTCGCCGTGATTGATCCCTCCGGAAAGGAGACCGACGAGGTCGTCGCGATCCCGCAATCGATGATCAAAACCGGCAACAAGATCACGCACGAGTGGCTGCCGTTTGACATCGAAGTCGTGGAGTATCTGCAGAATTCCAACTCCCGCGAAGTCAAGCCGGGTGAAAAAACCCCAGCCACCAAAGGCGTGGGGCTGCAATGGACCGTCGACCTCGCCCGTGCGGGGACCGGCACTGACAATGACAGCAGCGTCGACATGTCGGCGGCCTACTTGAAATTCACCGACAAGAAAACCGGCGCCGATTTGGGCACGCACCTCGTGGGGCTGTTTCTCTCGATGGCCGAGTTCGCCGAACCGGTCAAAACGTCCGACGGCAAGGAATACGACGTCGCCCTGCGGTTCAAGCGGACGTATAAGGACTACGCGGTCACCCTGCTCGACGTTCGCAAAGATGACTACCTCGGCACCGATACGCCGCGCAACTACTCGTCAGAGATTCAACTGGTCGACACGACGCGTAACGTCGACCGCAAAGTCAAAATCTGGATGAATAACCCGCTGCGCTTCGCCGGCGAGACCTTTTATCAAAGCGGATATTTCCAGGACCCACGGACCGGCCAGGAGACGACGACGCTGGCGGTCGTCAGCAATGCGGGCTGGATGCTGCCCTACGTCTGCTGCATGATCGTGGTCATCGGCATGCTGGCCCAATTCGGCACGGTGCTCGTCCGTTTCATGGACCGGCAGTCCCGCCCGGCTCCGACTGAGCAGCCTAGTGCGGCGAAGAAATCAAAATCCCGCGCTGCCGGCGCGCAGCCCCTGATTCCGGCGAACGAAAAGCGTTGGGCCGGGATCGCCGCGACGTGGTTCCCGGTGGTGATCGTGGGTATCTTTGCGCTGTACCTGGTACGCGTGTCGCTCCCGCCGCGGACGCCCGAAGGGGAAATGAATCTCTACGAATTCGGCAAACTGCCGCTGGTCTTCGAGGGACGCGTCAAGCCGTTCGACACGCTGGCCCGCAACAGCCTGCGGATTCTGTCCAATCGACAGGAATTTGTAGACGCTAATAAAAAGAAACAGCCGGCCATCCGCTGGCTGCTGGACGTCGCGGCCGACACCGACGCCGCAGAAACGCACCGCGTGTTCCGCATCGAAAACCGCGAAGTTCAACAAACGCTCGGCCTCAAGCCCCGCAAAGGAAATCTCTACGCGCTGGAAGAACTACGCCCCAAGGCGGTCGAGTTCAACGAACAGGTCGACAAGGCCCGCGCAGTCGCCAAGGAACAAGGCGCCGAACACCTCAGCGTCTATCAGCGCAAGATCATGGAACTCGACAAGCGTGTCCGCCGCTACACGCTGTTGCAGGCTTCGTTCATCGCCACACCGTTTCCGGAGTTGCCGACGGAAGCGGAGTTTCAGGAAAACCGCGAGGCGGCGATGCAGACCTTGATGCAGACCCGGGAAGTCCTGAACCGCGCCCGCTCGGCCAGCGACGTCCTCAGCCGCATGCAACCGCCGCGAGCGGTCCCGGTGCTGGCAGGCGAAACGGAATCCGATTCCAAAGACGCCTGGCAGCCGTTCACCACGGCTTGGCTCGATCGGTTTTTGAATGTCGATTTGCAACGCAAGGCCGGTAACGCCGCCACGATGGAGCTAAAGCAAATCCTCGACGCTTACAAAGCGGGTAACGCGACAGCATTCAATCGCGGCGTGGAGGACTACCAAAAATTGCTGACCGAAGACCGACCCGTCGACTACCGTCCCGCTAAGGTCAATGCGGAAGCCTGGTTCAACCATGCTTCGCCGTTCTACTATGCAGCGGCGCTGTATGTCGTGGCGTTTGTCCTGACCGCCCTGTCCTGGTTGGGCTGGACCCGGCCGCTCAACCGTGCGGCGTTTTGGCTGATCGTGCTGCTGTGCTGCGTGCATCTGGCGGCGGTGATCATGCGAATGTACATCTCCGGCCGCCCGCCGGTGACCAATTTGTACGGCTCGGCCGTCTTCATCGGCCTGGCGGCCGTTGTGATGGGCATTGTGCTGGAGTTGATCTTCAAGATCGGCATCGGCAACGTGATCGCAGCGACGACCGGTTTTGCCGCGTTGGGAATCGCGCATTTGCTCTCCAACGACGGCGACACGATCGGCGTGCTGCAGGCCGTGCTCGACACGCAATTCTGGCTGGCGACGCACGTGGTCTGTATCACGCTGGGCTATGCCACGACGTTTGTCGCCGGCATGTTGGGGCTGGTCTACGTGATCTGGGGCGTGTTTACCCCCAGCCTCACGCCGCAACATGGCAAGACGGTCAGCCGCATGATTTACGGCGCCGTCTGTTTCGCCCTCTTTTTCAGCTTCTTCGGCACGGTCCTGGGCGGCCTGTGGGCCGATGACTCCTGGGGCCGTTTCTGGGGTTGGGATCCCAAGGAAAACGGGGCGCTGATCATCGTGTTGTGGAACGCCTTGATTCTGCATGCTCGTTGGGGCGGCATGGTCAAAGAGCGGGGCCTGGCCCTGCTGGCCATCTTCGGCAACGTCGTCACCGCCTGGTCCTGGTTCGGCGTCAACGAACTGGGCATCGGCCTGCACTCCTACGGCTTTACCGACGGCGTGCTGAAGATGCTGGCCATATTCTGGGTCAGCCAGGCCGCCGTGATGCTAATTGGCGCCATCCCCCGCCAACACTGGCGCAGCCCTGCCTAGCGGCGCCCGCGCCGGTTTCCCAAACAAGGCTTGAGGCGTGAGGCAACAGGCCTGAGGCGTGCAAACAAAATCAAACGAACACCCGTCCCTCTTCTCTGCCTTCTGCCTACCGCCTATTACTTCCGGCCGCTGGCCACTTCTAAACCGTCTGCCCCGCGCACGTCCCTATCTGGGAATGAGTTGCGCCGATTGATGGCGAAATTCAAAAAAAATCTCCAGATCGCCTGTAACAGTTCGTGTCCAGCTACGCTTCAAAGAGTGCCGAAACAATAACCGGTCAAAAGCTCCCCCAAGCGCGCGACCGACGGAAATAGAAGTGGAGTGAGAGAGTGTGTGTTGGGTGTGTGTGAGCAGCGGGCGGCCCTTGCGCCGCCCGCTGTTTTCTTCCCGCACCGTACCAACCTGAACGCACACTCTTAAAACTCGGCGAATTCATTCCACAGGCGATCGAACTCGTTTTCAAACGGCACGATCAGCGATCGGTCGTCGGTGATGATGAAGTTTTCTTCGTTGTATTTGGCCGCCGAGCGGGTCCAGTTGTAACTGCCCGTCAGCAGGCGGCTGCGGTCGAATAGCGCGAACTTGTGGTGCATGTGGTTCGGCGTGCGGTCAATCTTGACCGGCACGCCGGCGCGGGCCATCCGCTCGGTATCTGAACCGGCGTCGAACGCTTTCTCATTGTCCGTGATCACCCGCACTGCGACTCCGCGACTGTGCGCTGCTAATATCTCGGCGGTGATCCGGTCGTCAGTGATCGTAAACACGCAGATGTCGACCCGCGACCGCGTCCCCCGTAATAAGCTGTTGATCCGCTGCCAGCAACGGTCGCTCGGGCTGAAGCAGGTGTCGCTCGTCTCATCCTGTTTCTCTGCCGTTGCCGCACGGCGGACGACCTTGGTGACCTCTTCTAACCAATCGAGCGTCAAATCAGCGTTGGCCGGGACGCTGTTCATTCGAGCAATCTCAAAGGCGAGGGCATGGCAGCGGGCCTGCCGGTGCTTGTCGAGGTCGATCCGCGCCAGCCGCGCCGCCAAATCCCGCTTCTCCGCCCGCGACATGCGGAAATCATCGAGCGTCTGCTTGAGAAAATCGGCCAACTCGTCGTCGTGCATGTCCGCGCCTCGTTTTGGGCGTTAGGGATTGTCTGCTTTTTGCAGTTCCAAGTCCGCGAAATAGATCGCCGTGATCGGGTTGCCGTCGGCATCCTTTTCGTGGCTGGAATAATACGAGACGAATCCGCGGGTGGGGCTGAGTTGCACGAAGCCCGGATACGAGTTGTCGCCGCCGCTGGGAAGTTCGGCGAACTCATGCAATTTGCCGTCGAGGAGCCAATACAACGACGTCTTCGCCGGCCCAATCGTCTTGCGTCCGCCGACCAGATAATGGTCCCCCCATTTCGCCAACAGCGGACCGCCAATGTACCGGTCGAAGTTCGTGCGGTCCCATTTCTCATAGGGCGGCTTCGACGTGCACAATTGTGCGTTCAATTTGCTGCCGCTGAGGGCGACGGCGACCACCGTGCCGTCCTCTTCGAAAAGAAACGCCGTTTCGTCGC
>CALFYU010000001.1 GCA_937952455.1 uncultured Planctomycetaceae bacterium | reverse complement strand
AATCGTTGTTTCTGACGAAAAGACACCGGGTTGGGTAAACGTGCGGTGTTGCGCACAGGGATGTGTTCGGTCACCGTGTGGGATTTTTTTGTTGACTATGGCACCGGGTCGTGCCATGGAGGACTACCCTTTGCGCCCTTAAAAATTGGTGATGCCTTAAACGCTGCTTTCGGTTAATGTTCCGCTCCTATCAATTGGAGGGGGGAGGAGCAACGCCGTCGTCCGGTTCAGTACGACGTCGCGACCGATCATGCATCGGAGGAAGCACGATGGCCGTAACTTCCCGACCCATTACATCTCTGCATCAACGTTCCCGCGTCGCTCCGTGGTTGAACCATTATCCAGAGGCCGTTCCCTTTTCGCTGGAGTATCCCCAAATTCCGGCATGGGGTTACTTGGAGCGGACGGCCGCCGACTACGGCGACCGTGTCGCCTGCCATTATTACAACCAGCGGATGACGTACGGGGAACTGTATGCCAATGCGCGAAAGATGGCGCATGTGCTCGTCAAGCTGGGAGTCAAACCGGGAGACCGCGTCGGCGTGTTGTTGCCCAATACGCCGGAGATGTTGATCGCTCTCAACGGTATCTGGATGGCCGGTGCCGTGGTCGTGGCGGTCAGTCCGCTGATGGTCACCGCAGAAGTCTCGGCGTTGCTCAAAACGACGCAATGCAAAACCGTCATCGCCTTGGACCTGTTGCTGCCGCAACTATTCGACGGCGAATATCAACCCGACTTGGTCCTGCTGACGACGATTTCCGACCGATTGCCGCTGGTACAAAAACTGGGATACTCAGCCGCGCGCATCGCGCGGTTGGGAATTCGCAGCAAAGCGCGGGACAAACGCTGCCGCAGTTTCTCCAAGGAACTCGTGCAAGGCAGCGCTATCTTTCAACCGATTCAACAAGGTTCAATCGACGATCCAGCCTTCATTCTACCGACCGGCGGCACCACGGCCGCTCCCAAGGCGGTCGTGCTCAGCCATCGCAATCTCGTCTCCAATGCGTGGCAGTTACACCACTGGGGAGGCGCGACGATGGCCGAAGAAACGGTGTTGGCCGTTGTTCCGTTTTTCCACAGCTACGGGCTCACGACCTGCGCCATGACGGGAACGGCGATGGCGGCGACGTTGGTGCTACAGCATCGGTTTGTTCCCCGGCGAGTATTGCGGGCGATTGAGACGGTGCGTCCGACCGTGTTTCACGCGGTGCCGGCCATGTTGTGCCAGTTGAACAAACTGATGCGCAACAGCAAACGGGATCATACGTCGATCAACTACTGTATGTCGGGCGGCGCGCCGCTGCCGGCAATTGTGGCGGAGGAATTTGCGCAACACACCGGCGCGATTGTCGTCGAAGGGTATGGGCTTTCGGAGGCCAGTCCCGTGACGCATGCCGGTCCGTTGGACGGAACGGCGCGGCCGGGGACAATCAGTCTGCCGTTGCCGGACACCGAAGTGCGGGTCGTTGACCCCGATACCGGCTATCGCCCGGTGGGGCCGGGTGAGGTGGGCGAAATCACGGTGCGCGGTCCGCAAGTCATGTTGGGCTACTGGAACGATCCCGAGGGAACCAGCCGCGCGATTCGCGACGGTTGGTTGTATACGGGCGATCTGGCGGTCTGCGACGAGGACGGCCTCTTCCGCATCGTTGATCGCAAAAAGGATTTGATCATTACCTCCGGTTTTAACGTTTATCCGTCGGACGTCGAGCGGGTGATCAAGGGATTTCCCGGAATCGAGGACGCGGCCGTGATCGGCGTCCCCGACGCCGAACGGGGCGAAGTGGTCAAAGTCGTGCTGATTCTCGAACGAAATCATAAATTTGACCGCAAGGAATTCATGAATCAATGCAAAGCGCATCTGGCCAAACACAAGCGTCCCCGGCTGATTGAAATCGCCGATGGGGATTTGCCGCGGAATTTTTTGGGCAAGGTGCTTCGCAAAGATTTGCGAACCTAATTTTTGTGAAGTAAAGAATTAACGCTAATGTTGACAAAAGGAATCATCTCCACGGATGGGCTTGCTGCAGGACGGCAACATCGAAATCACAATGATATCGAGGACGGATCATGCGGGATCTGAGGGGTAAACGAGTTTTGATCACCGGCGCCGGCCACGGCGTGGGGCGAGAGTTGGCACTGCAGTTCGCTTCCGAGGGGGCGACGATCGTGGTGACCGACCTGGACGCAGTCCGCGTGGAGTCGACAGTAGAATTCCTGACCGAACCGGGGCGTTCGGCGATCGGCTTTCGTATGGACGTCTCGGATCCCGCTTCGGTGGCGGCAGTCCGCAAGCAGGTCAAGAGCCAGATTGGGTCGATCGACGTGCTGGTCAACAACGCCGGCGTGGTGTTCGGCGGGGCGTTTATGGACGTGCCGATCGAAAAACACCTGGCGACCTATCGAGTGAACACGTTGGGACCCGCGATTGTCACGCACGCCTTCCTGCCGGATTTGGTGGACAATCCGGAAGGGCATTGCGTCAATATCGCCAGTGCCTCGGCCATGATCGCCTTGCCCAACGCCGCGACGTACGCATCCAGGCTATGGGCGGTGCTGGGCTTCTCGGAATCGCTGCCCGAAGTATTGCGGTTTATCGCACAAGGTGATGTGGGCGTGACGGCGGTCTGTCCCAGTTACGTGGGAACGGGAATGTTCGCGGGTGTCTGCACGCCGCGGTTTACTCCGATGCTGACCCCCACCCGATTGGCCCGCATGATCGTCAAGTGTGTCAAGAAAAACAAAGAACAACTCCTCACACCGTGGTTGGTC
Source organism: uncultured Planctomycetaceae bacterium (assembly GCA_937952455.1). Lineage (GTDB taxonomy): Bacteria > Planctomycetota > Planctomycetia > Planctomycetales > Planctomycetaceae > Symmachiella. The sequence goes on along the minus strand of CALFYU010000001.1, from coordinate 3,190 downwards.
AAGCTGATTCCGTTTGGGCGCGGGGCCATGCATCGCGTCGCGTTTCGATGGTTGTGCGATTGGCTGCGCGTCACGACCAGCATGATTACTTGGAACAGCCAGCCGCCGCAATCGGCGGCGTCCACACCTCCGCCGCCGCGGACACCGGCCGTGACTACCAATCAGCGGCCGCGGAAGAAAACCGCGTTGGCCGTTGATGAGAGCTACCCCTAATCACCTCAACTTTTCAGCATCGACTTTGCGGCGTGCTGCCAAGGATCGGTTCCCGCGCCCGCGAACGAGTCCCCCCTCGCAAAAGTTATCACCATCCGTCCTTTCCATTTTTCGGTAAATCCCAATCGTGAGCAGAAAACGAAACGACCCTCTCGGCGATAAAGGAGCGACACCCTGAGACGAATCGTAGGCAATCACCCGGAGCGTTGAGATGACACGTCAGAATTCGCCGGCACCGCGCCGCACCAAACCCCGCTGGTTATCATTATTGATCCTGTTCGCTGCGATCGGCATGATGGGAGTGGTGTGGAATACGCATTCGGGAAGCCAACGGCCGCAGGCCGATCGCCGCGACTTCCGCAAGGCGAGCCGGCGAGCAGTTCCTGCGATCACGTCCGTTGCGGACGCGCCGAATTCGACCGGCGACATCCGGCAGACCTCCGGAACCAATCAATCTGCTCTCGTGGCCACGCTCGCGGTCGCGGAATCGCCAGCACTCCCAGCCGACCCGCATCGCTCTGCGCTCCAATCGGCCTTGGCACTTTTGGAAAAAGGCCGCGAGCGGCTCAAGAGCACTAATCACTACACGGCAACGTTCATCAAACAGGAACGAGTCGGGGATGAATTGACTGAGGGGGACGTCACGGAAATTAAAGTCCGCCACGAACCATTCGGCGTGTATATGAAGTGGGTCGAATGCGATGAAGGCCAGGAAGTGCTTTACGTCGACGGCACCAACGAAGGGAAACTGCTGCTGAAACAAGTCGGCTGGAAAGCGCGGCTGTTACCGCTCGTCAGTCTGGACCCGCACTGCGTGCTGGCGATGAGCCAATCGCGTTATCCAGTGACGCAAATGGGATTGCTCCGTTTGGTGGAAACGCTGATCACCGATCGCCGCCGCGATCTGGAGACGAACGCCGCATTGAAGTGCCAGCTGTTCAACGACGTGGTGTGCGAAGATCGTACATGCTACCGATTCATAATGGAGTACGGCAGCCCGGACGTGTCGGCCACCTATCGCAAGTCGGACTTGTATATCGACAAGGAATACTCCGTCCCCATCAAAATCACGAATTTTACGTGGCCCGAACAGGACTGGGGCGACGATTGGGGCTGCGAAGAAATGGACGACGAGACGCTGATTGAATACTATTGTTACAGCGATCTGACGCTCGGCGCCAAGCTGAGCGATCTTGATTTTGATCGCTCTAACGACGAATATGGGTTTGAGAAGAAATGACGGAGTGGGTGGCGCTAAATCGGGCGCCGCCGTGAACGCCGGCCGAGGAACGTGCCGGTACTCCTCAATTAGGTCATGACGACAGGGAGGGACCGATGGCGACAGCCGTCATTGTGGATGGAATTCGCACGCCGTTTGTCAAAGCGGGAGGACCGCTGACCGACGTGACCGCGCCGGAACTGGGCCGCTTGGTCGTTCGGGAACTGCTCGACCGTAACAATCTCGACCCGGCGGAGGTCGATGAACTCATCGCCGGAAACGTCGCTTCGCCACCCGACTCAGCCAACGTCGCCCGGGTCATCGCCCTACGGTGCGGCATGTCGCGGGCGAGCATTGCACATACGGTCAACCGCAACTGCGCCAGCGGCATGGAGAGCGTGACCGAAGCGGTCGCGCGCGTCGAGTCGGGCGAGGCCCGCACGGTTGTTGCGCTGGGCGTCGACTCGATGAGCAACATCCCCGTCTTCTGGAAAAAGAAGTTCGCGGAGAAGTTGTTCTCCGTCGTGAAGGCCCGCAGCCCGCTGCAAAAACTCGGCGCCCTCACCAAATTCCGGCCGGCGGATTTGCAACCGCAGGTCGGCATTGAAATGGGCCTCAAAGATCCAGTGTCCGGTCTGCTGATGGGGGACACCGCCGAAAAATTGGCCCGCGAGTATGACATCAGCCGTGAAGAGCAGGACGAGTTCGCCCTGCGAAGCCATCAACGCGCGGTGGAGGCTTGGAAGGAAAACCGGCTCAAAAACGAAACGATGACCGCTTACGCCGGCCGCAAACAGGAAGCGATCGAACAGGATATCGGCCCGCGGGACAATCAAAGTCTCACCGCGCTGGCCAAATTAAAACCGTACTTCGACCGCCGGTGGGGAACCGTGACGGTGGGCAACGCCTGTCAGGTAACCGACGGCGGCGTGGCCCTGTTGATCATGGATGAGGAGACCGCCAAGATCCACGGATACAAACCGCTGGGACGCATCCGGGGTTCGGCCTATGCCGGCTGCGACCCGTCGCGGATGGGCCTCGGCCCGGTCTATGCCACCGCCAAAGTCATGAAGTCGGCCGGCATGAATCTCAGCGATATGGAGCTGGTCGAAATCAACGAAGCGTTTGCCGCCCAGGTCTTGGCGTGTCTCAAAGGCTTCGAATCGCCGCCGCAAGATTGCGCTGCGTATGACGACCGTTCACTGTTGGGGCCGGTGGATCCGCAGATCCTGAACGTCAACGGCGGAGCAATCGCCCTGGGTCATCCCGTAGGAGCGACCGGGGCGCGGTTGGTCTTAACGGCGCTGCGGGAGCTGGAACGGCGCAACCAACGCGTCGGCTTGGCGACATTATGCATCGGCGGCGGACAAGGCGCCGCGGTGATCGTGGAACGCATCGCTGCTTAAGCGTGGAAAACAAATACCTGGTTCCCAAGCTCTGCTTGGGAACCCAATTTCTCGAAGCTCTGCTTCGAGTGACAGAGGAATATCAACGGCAAGTTACCGCCACAGCTTTTCCCACGCGAAGCAGAGCTTCGCAATGCAAGGTTCCCAAACTGGAGTTTGGGAACCAGGGAAATGGATGGATCGCTAAGCAATCTGTGTTTGATCCGTGTTCCAGCTGTGGCCAAGTATTCTTACAAAAACGGCAGAACGGATTTGACCGTTTCCAGGACAGGGAGGAAAGATCATGGCCATTATGTGGCACTATGACGAACCGGAAGACGGTTTATTGCACGTGACAATCGACCGCGCCGAT